>JAHZKF010000032.1 GCA_022600575.1 Gammaproteobacteria bacterium
AGCAATGCAAGTAGCATGTTTACAAAACATGCCATTCTTGCCTTGTTCCAACCAAAATACGCGTTTAAACTATCCTTCAACTCGCTGATACAGTCCATATAACCTCCTTTTGGCGATCGAGATGATATGATTTTCTTTATATGTCAGCGAGTTATCTCATTTTTTTATTACGGGATATCGTTAATGGTTGCCCGCCTGCGCGGGCATGACAGGTTTTTTGTCATGTACAGAGTATGACCGTATAAAATTTTTGATTAAATTCAAATGTGCTAATTATTTTTATACCAGTGCTTTGAATAGATTCCGGCTCCTCATCTACATCTAGTGCTTCTCTAAAAGTCATCAGGGTTTGATGTTTTTTAGAGAAGTAATGAATTTAAGCTTATTCATAAAAGAGATTGTATGAGGAGGGGCGAGCGCTTAAGGGTTACTCTAGGCAGACTTATAAGCCTTGACATAAAACCAAGTTGGCTTATAATTAACCAAATTTATGTATTTTTGATATTGTTCTAGAGGCTGTTACTATCATGCAAGGAAAAACAGAAACATCACTGACTCGTAGTCTATTCAGAGAAAATCTATTACCTGTCGCTGACAGAAGAAAACTTGAGCAAGCAGGAGCAGGACAGTTTTGCGGTGAAGGGGTTACAAAAGCAGGTGAAAAATTTTATTTGAAAATGGAGAGTATTACATCTGAAAATGCCGAGAAGTGGGAAAGATATTTTAGGTTAGCAGCGCGCTACATGATGAGTGGCTGGCCTGGGATGGGTTTTTATTATTTGGCGAATAATATACACGTGCAGCAAGATGAAGCAGGAAATAATACTTATTCTTTTAAATCGAGTCCGCATGAAACCTATGATCCGAAAGCAGATTATACGGCAGAAGAATTTAATCAGCTTGTTAATTTGTTAGGAGAAAAAGGCTTTACAAAAGATAGTGATAAAACTTTTTTATTAGTTCAGTGCTCAGGCGCCCTTTCGGCATCCTATCAAGAAACAGGTGCGTATGTGGTTTATGCAGCAAAAACGCCCGACTTTACAATTATGAGTTGTCCAGATGGTTGTTATGATCGTATGTCTATTAAAAGTTATATTGAAGATTATGGTGATCTTTTAATGAGCGTCACATCAAATTTTAAAGGTATTTATGATAATAAAGACTTTTTTGGACAAGTCGGTATTTCTAGGAATCCTTGGAGTATTATAGCCGGTGACTATAAAGGTATTTCTATGGACTTACATTCATTTACAGGTGCTGTTGTAGCCCGTTTTTTTGAAACTAAAAGTAAAATGAGGATATGGAGTCCATTACCTGCTATGAAAAGCATTTTAAAGCGTGAGCTTACAGAGGAAGAGATGAGCACGAGTGGTAACAACATTAGTATTCTAGTTTCATCGTTGGCAGCCCGTTACTATAATGCATATCAGCCATCGGTTGTCGCGGTTGATGCTGAGATTCGACCTGAAGAAGCGCCTTTGTTGCTCACCAATGGGCCTGCATGATAAAAATAATTTGGAAACCTCTTGTGACTTGCGTGGGTTTTAGTTAGAATCGCCCGTCCAGATTATTAGAAAACTAAGTTGTCGAACACTAGGCGTACGGAGTGAATACATGAAAACCTTTAGTGCCAAAGCCACTGATATTCATCGTGACTGGTATATCGTTGATGCAAGCGACAAAATTTTGGGTCGTCTTGCGACTGAAATAGCACGTCGTTTACGTGGAAAACATAAAGCTGAGTATACCCCACATGTGGATACCGGTGATTACATCGTTGTGACAAATGCCGAAAAGGTACGTGTGACAGGGCGTAAATTTAAAGATAAAACTTATTATTCGCACTCGGAATTTCCTGGTGGGCTTAAATCAATTTCGTTTGATAAGCTACAGGAGAAAAATCCGATTCGAATTATTGAGCTTGCTGTGAAGGGCATGTTACCTAAAAATGCATTAGGTCGTGATATGTACCGTAAACTGAAAGTTTATGCGGGAAGTGAACATCCGCATGAAGCACAGCAACCTAAAGAACTTGTGATTGAGGAATAGGCATTATGGCTGAATTAGCACAGCATTATGGAACCGGTCGTCGTAAGAGCTCAACAGCTCGTGTTTTTATGCGACCTGGCAAAGGCAATATCATGATTAACAAACGCTCATTGGATGAGTATTTTGGTCGTGAAACAGCTTGTATGTTAGTTAGACAACCCCTTGAAACAGTAGAGATGCTCGGGAAGTTTGATATCTATGCAACGGTTAAAGGCGGTGGCATTTCAGGTCAAGCGGGTGCGATTCGTTTAGGGATTGCGCGTGCCTTAGTTGCTTATGATGAAGACGGTGCTGCAGAAGATGCAGGACTTCATCCTGACTCTTATCGACGCAAATTACGAACCCGTGGTTTACTGACACGTGACTCTCGTAAAGTTGAGCGGAAGAAGGTTGGACTTAGAAAAGCACGTCGTGCAACGCAGTACTCTAAGCGATAATTTGTTTTTTTTACCACTTTCTTGATCAATTGTGGTAAAATAAGCCTCCCTACTGTTATGTATCGATGAAAGGAGTGAGGATGGCTATTATTGCGAAGCGTACCGTTATGTCATTATATTCTGACAATGACGACGTTTATAGTCATCAGGTGCGTATTGTTTTGGCTGAAAAAGGCGTAAATGTCGATATTATTTCAGTTAAAAAGAATGCGGTGCCTGATGAATTACTAGAAGTAAATCCATATGGTACAGTTCCAACCCTAATTGATAGGGAACTGGTGCTTTATGAAGCACGTATCATTATGGAATATTTAGATGAGCGTTTTCCTCATCCACCTTTGTTACCTGTTTATCCCGTTGCGCGCGCAGAAACGCGAAAAATGATGCATCGTATTGAGCAGGATTGGTATGTTCTTTTGCATGAGGTTCAAAATGCTAAAGCAACGGATGCCTCACGTCAGCAATTGAGTGATAGTTTAAGTAGCTTAGAGCCTATTTTTGCGGATAAGCCATTCTTTTTGAGTGAAGAGCATTCATTGCTTGATTGCGCACTTGCTCCATTGTTGTGGCGTTTACCGATGCTTGGGGTGACATTGCCAGAGGAGGCAGTTGCTCTACATGCTTACATGCAACGTTTGTTTGAGCGTGAAGCGTTTCAAAATAGTTTGACGGATGCTGAGAGGCAACTAAGGGTAGCTTAGTCATGACAACAACAATGACAATGACCTCAAGTCGACCGTACTTGATTCGTGCTATTTATGATTGGATTGTTGATAATCAGTTAACCCCCTATCTTTTGGTTAATGCTGAGTATCCGGGGGTTGAAATTCCACAAGAATATGTGACTGCTGGTCGCGTCATTTTAAATGTGTCACCTGAGTCATGCAGAGGACTTCATTTGGATAACGATCGTATTGTGTTGACGACTCGTTTTTCTGGTCGTACGGTTCAGTTGGCTTTGAGCCCCGGAGCGGTTCTTGCGATTTATGCAAAAGAGAATGGCCGGGGTATGGAGTTCAATGAGGAAGACGGTGACCTACCACCATCAGGTACAGGTGGTTCACAAGGTACGACAGGACGTAAACCGGCATTAAGGTTAGTTAAATAACGTGGAAGTCTGCTTTGATTTGGCAGATGAGGCAAAGACAGCGGTTTTGGCTCGTGATCTGGCATCTTGTTTGACAACGCCACTTATTTTAAGCTTTCAGGGTGATTTGGGTACGGGTAAAACAACGCTTATTCGAGCCATGTTAAGAGCGCTCGGTGTGACTGGTGCGATTAAAAGTCCAACCTTTTCTTATGTTGAAAGCTATACTTTTTCAGATTATGTAATACACCACTTTGATTTGTACCGTCTTTCTGATGAGTCAACCCTCGATGCTTTTGGTTTTCGTGATTATTTTTCACCGGATGCTATTTGTTGTATTGAGTGGCCAGAGCGTGCACCAAGTTTAAAACCATACATAGATGTGCTATTTTCGCTTGAGGTATGTGGTGCAGGGCGCACCCTTTCTGTGACGGCTTTGAGTGTGGCTGGAGAAACCCTGTTGGGTGATCTTCGGAGGAAATTGAAATGAAAGTGCTTGGGTGCTTATTTTTGCTGCTGTTTTCTTCTTTGGGGTTCACTTCAAGCCTTAGCTCGGTGACGCTTGAAGAGTCTAGTGACCGTATTTTGGTGCGTTGTAAGCTTTCAGGTGGGTTTAAATATAATACCTTTATTTTATCTGATCCTGATCGCGTGATTCTTGATTTTAGAGGTGTTAAGCAAGATATGCGGCATGAAACACGTACAGGAAAATCGGTTTATTTTTCTAAACTTCGGTTTGGGCATCCGAGACCAGGAACGCTTCGGTTGGTGTTTGATATGACACGTTCAATGAAAGTGGTCAATGCAAAGACTGTAGGTGGGCAAGGAAAAAAAGAGCTACTATTGGAGTTAAAGCCACGAGGTGCACATGCGCCACCAAAAGTATTGCGTGATGTGGTGGTTGTACTTGATCCAGGGCATGGTGGGAAAGATCCCGGCGCAATAGGTGCTCGGAAAAGTACAGAAAAAAATGTGGTGTTAGCGATTGCAAAAAAATTGAAGCAGCGGATTGATAAACAACCTGGGATGCGAGCCGTTTTAACCCGTGAAGGTGATTATTATGTTGGACTGCGTGAGCGTTTAGACATTGCAAGAAAACATAATGCTGATGTGTTTGTTTCAATGCATGCAGATGCTTTTGTTCATCCACATTCAAAAGGTGCTTCGGTGTTTGCTTTATCTCAACGTGGGGCGACCAGTGAGGCAGCACGTTGGCTTGCGGAGAAAGAGAATTATTCTGAGTTGGGAGGCGTGAATCTTTCGGGTTTAGACGATCAAAATGATTTAATTCGAACTGTTTTAATTGATTTATCTCAAACAGCGACAACAACGGCAAGTTTACAAATGGGGTCACAAGTGTTGAGGCGTCTTGATCATGTGACCAGTTTGCATAGTCATGCAGTAGAACAAGCCCGTTTTATTGTATTGAAATCTCCAGATATTCCTTCTATTTTGGTTGAGATGGGCTTTATCTCGAATCCGCAAGAAGAAAAGAATTTAAATAGTTCCAAATATCAAGCCAGATTAACAAATGCAATTTTTGAAGGTTTGAGAACGTATTTTTGGAATCATCCACCACATGGGACACGACTTGAAGCCATGTCAAATACACATTTACATGTGGTTCGGACAGGAGAAACTTTACCTTACCTTGAGAAAAAATATGAAGTGGCAGAAGCGACACCTATGTTTTTAAATCGGCTCAATAACGAGTCAGTCATGTCAAGTCAACCACTCATCATTCCGAGTCAGGCTGTGGCGTGAGGATTCAAACACTTTCTTCTCATGTTGCTAATCAGATTGCTGCAGGCGAGGTGATTGAGCGTCCGGCGTCAGTTGTTAAAGAATTACTTGAAAATGCACTCGATGCAGGTGCACGCAATATTTATATAGAGGTTGGGTTTGGTGGGCTGAACCAAATTAAAATAAGTGATGATGGAGAGGGTATTTTAGCAGAAGATTTACCGCTCGCCATTGCATCACATGCGACCAGTAAGCTTAAAGTCTTAGATGATTTATACATGATTCAAAGCATGGGGTTTAGAGGCGAGGCGCTTGCAAGTATTGCCTCTGTTGCGCATGTTTTTATTCAGTCTCGGTCTGTAGCTGAGACACAAGCCATGGGCTTAGAGAGTGACGAACAGGGTATACGACTTGTACCATGTGCGAGAAATCAAGGTACAACTGTTGATGTACGAGATCTGTTTTTTAATGCACCGGTCCGGAAAAAATTTCTAAAATCAGAAACTCAGGAGTATCAAGCAATTGAGGCAGTTGTAAAACGTGTGGCATTTAGCAAGCCTGAAGTTGCGTTAACCTTGAGTCACAATGGGAAGCCTTGTTTGCAATTACCAGGAGCCCCATCGAACCGCACACAACGCGTACGACTGACCAAGTTATTAGGTAAAGCATTTGTGGATGAGGCCGTTTTAGTTGATGTTACACGTGGTCAAATGCGTTTGCACGGCTGGGTGAGCGGTCCTCAATACGCGCGGAGTCAGCAAGATAAGCTTTGGTTTTATATTAATCAGCGCATGGTGCGTGATAAATTAATTTTACACGCTGTAAGGCAAGCTTATGCCGATGTTTTACCTGTGGGACGTTATCCTGCATGTGTTTTATTTTTAAATTTGCCTTTGGATGAAGTCGATGTCAATGTCCACCCGAGTAAACATGAGGTGCGTTTTTCTGATGCAAGGGCTGTACATGATTTAATTCGTTTAGCGATAACAGAAATGCTTGTGACGGCATCATCCGGATTGAAGAGGGTAATAGAGCCAGAAAAGTTGTCGTCTGGATATCGCCAACCCTTCGAGGCTTATCATGATAAAGCCGGCCCATGGATGATTTTGAATGCGACGTTTGCGGTATTAACACATGAGAGCAGTGCTTATTTGGTTAACGTTGAACAATTACATCGATTAGCGCGTTTGGATGAAGTGACAAAAATACCTCGTCCTTGGGATGCGCGCCCGTTACTGGTTCCTGTGTTGATTGATTTACCCGAAAATGCGCCAATGAAGTTAGAAACACATCGTGTTTTGTTCGAGTCCTTAGGGTTATTTTTTGACGAGATTCAGAAACATTCCGTACGCGTTTCTGCAATTCCATGCATTTTGCCATATTTAGATTTAAAATTATTCTTAAGCGAATTTTGCGCCTGTTTTGAGGGTGATGAGCAGGCGTTAATTCACCTATTGGTGTCCTCTGAGTCCGTGAATTTAATGGCGATGACAGAAGATGAGCAACAAGCTTTAATTGTTTATTGGAAAAGCCTGGATGAGAAATATCGAAAAATGAGCATGTGTTTAGATGTAGATGGCTGTCGAAAGGTACTTGATTGTGCGTGATGTTATTTGCCTTATGGGACCGACGGCCTCTGGGAAAACGGATATGGCAGTAGCACTTTTGGATGTGTTTCCTTGTGAGATTATCAGCGTTGATTCTGCTATGGTATATCGAGGCATGGATATTGGTACGGCGAAACCAGATAATGTTTTGTTGGCTCGTGCACCACACCATTTGATTGATATTCGGGATCCAACCGAACCTTATTCGGTTGCAACATTTTGTGAAGATGCAACGACCTTGTGTGAGGCCATATTAAAGCGTGGAAAGATTCCGCTTTTGGTGGGTGGGAGCATGATGTATTTTCGGGCATTTCAGGAAGGGTTATCATCTTTGCCTCGTGCAAATCCTGTATTAAGACAAGCATTGCTTTACGATGCGGAAAAAAACGGTTGGCCTTATTTACATCAAAAATTGGAAACGGTTGATCCTGTGACTGCGGCGAGGCTTCATCCAAACGATGCGCAGCGAATACAAAGAGCATTAGAAGTATACCATGTAACGGGAAAGCCATTATCTAAAGTGTTGCTTGATTCGCCATCATCCCCTGCTTCTTATCGTTTTATTAATTTAATTTTATTTCCAGAAAGGCGAGTATGGCTGCATGAGCGAATTGCCAAACGTTTTTTAGAAATGCTCAAGATGGGTTTTTTAGCGGAAGTAGAGATACTGCAAAAGCGTTTTACATTAACATCTGAGGTGCCTGCCATGCGGAGTGTGGGTTATCGACAGGCATTGGATTATCAGCAAGGGCTGTGTGACTATGACACATTTTGTGAGCAAGGTATCGTTGCAACACGCAAGCTTGCGAAGCGACAATTAACTTGGCTTCGTACGTGGCCCAATGCACATGTTTTTGATCCTGAACTTCCTGGATGTTTTAATGCAATGCTTGAGCTCTTGCATGTGATATTGGATAATCAGGCCGATAAAAAAGAGGATGAATGATGGAAAAAGTAGATAAGAAACAGGCTTGCTCAAATAAAAAACAAACGGTACGTCCAAGTGATTTACCTTTAAGTTGTCCTTCAAATACATCTGTTCTTTGGAATGCACATCCTAAAGTGTATTTACCAATAGATAAAACAGGCGAAGAAACATGTCCTTATTGTGGGATACAGTATGTGTTAAAAGATGATTAATTCTATTTGCTTGGTACGTCTTTCAGCGCTCGGTGATGTCCTGATGTTTGTGCCGTTGGTGCGTGCTTTGCAGCGGCATTATCCGAAAGCGAAGCTGACGTGGGTTATTTCGCCTTTGGCTTATTCGTTAGTGGAACACATTGAAGACATTGAATTTATTGTTTTAGATAAACCTAAGTCTCTGCTTGATTATTGGCGGTTTAAACGTAGGCTTAAGGGCAGACGTTTTGATGTATTACTGGCAGCGCAGGCAAGTTTTCGTGCGAATTGTTTGTACCCGTGTATTCGAGCAACGCGTAAAATAGGGTACGATAAAGCACGTGCAAATGATGGACATCGCTGGTTTGTTCGCGAAACCATTCAGCCTGGACGGGATCATACTTTAGAGGGTTTTTTGAAGTTTGCAGCGCCACTTGGTGTTACGCATGCCCCCCCTGTTTGGAATTTACCGGTTGATGAGGCGTCATATGCTTGGGCGCGGTCAAAAATTCGTTCAAAAGATAGACCTGTATTGGTGATTAATCCTGCGGCAAGTAAAGCTGAACGAAGTTGGTTTGCGGCATCTTATATTGAAGTCATTCAGTTTGTACTGTCTCGGTGGGAAATCCAAGTGATTTTAATTGGTGGCCCGGGCGCACAAGATAAAGTATTGGGTGATGCAATTGCCGCAGCAGTACCAGTGACAAATTTAATAGGACAAAGTGCGCCTAAACAATTGTTAGCCCTGATTGATTTGGCAACACTTGTTTTGTGTCCGGATACAGGGCCTAGTCATATGGCAGCAGCGATGGGGACGCCTGTAATTGCACTGCATGCAGTGACGAATGTTGATATTTCAGGGCCGTATACTTCAAGAGAACTTGCTGTGAATGCTTACCCCTTAGCACTTAAGCGAATACATCAGTCGGTCGATTCGGTCGCTTGGGGTACGCAAGTGCATGAGAGCTGGGCCATGACACTGGTCTCTACAGAGATGGTCATGGCGCGCTTGAATCTTTTTTTATCACAATTAGCCACTGCTGTCGTCTGATTCAGTTACGGTCTCTATTTTAGCATCGGTTGAGAAAGAAGGCGCTGTGAGCGTTTGCATTAAAATAAGCGATAACGTTGCGAGGCTACGCTCATCTTGCATGCGTGATAGATAAAGCTGATAGTTTATTTCGGAGAGCAAAACGACCATTTCTTTTTGTATGGTTGCACTCGATGCCTCATTAATTTGGTCAATCCATTGCTTACCATTGTTTTCATCTGTTTTGGATGGATCATATAGGCGACGGGTTGCCATTTGGTATTCGCTTAAGGCTTGGCTGGTTTTTTTGGAGTTGTCAGAGCTTTGAGCCTGAGGCATCCGTTTAGATAAAATAGAATAAAGATTTGCTGTTGGGACAGAACTTTGAGCCGAGAAAGTACGTAGTTTGGTGAGATATTTTGCAATTCTTTCTTGGGCTAGTTTCTGTTTAAATACATCATCGGAAGAAACTGCTTGTGAATAAACGTCGTTATATTCGGTAAACTTAGGTAGCGTGGGTGGTGTTACCCGCCGGGTCGCATACCGAATAAAATTTTGGGCCTCTTGTGCTTGGTTCTGGGCTGTCAGTCCTGAGTCACCGGTTTCTTCGGCTTCAGTTGAATATAAGAGCGGTCCAAGTAGCGTGTTGCCATTTAACTGAGGCGCGATGCTTTCATTGAAGTCAGCGCCGAAAACTTGAGCTGTACTTGGGGTGTTCCCGATGACATTAGTCATCACTTTTGTGTCATATAGATATGTGCAGTCGTCTTTCCAGGCTGTTGCTGCGTTATCCATACAAAAGGTTGTTTGAGGTGTGGTCAGAATATTTAAAACATACTGTGTAACAGGATCACTTTGAAATTCTCCGTCGGTATAGCTTTTGTCATCGGCATTATTTGTTCGGTCGATTAGAGCAGATACAGAAATACCTCCGCTTTCACCTGTTTTCGCTTGGTCATAGGATCCTGAGTCTGCATCGGGTTGTTTTGCGAAGGTGTAGTTTGCCATATCATTAATCGCTGAGTAATTCTCAGTGTTTGAAGGGACAAAATAAGCCAGCGTTTTACTGTAGGCATTGACAGGAATGGCACCTAGTAGTGTTACAAATGAATATTGTTGCAAGAGTGTTGTGCCTGAGATATCAAGCAGGGTTGCAATCGGGTCTTTTTTCTCTTGTGTGACATCAAAACCGAGATAACCACCAAAATTAACAAAGTATTCGATGAGTTTTTCGAGGCTTTCTTCACCAGCTGAGGGATCTCCACCCGAAGAAGTATCTTCGGCATGAATATTAAAAGAGGCCAGTAGTAGTATACCGGATACAACATGGCGAAGTCGGTGCATTATTCTTCTCCTTCTAGGGCTTGGGCAACGAGTTTTAATCGATCTTTAGAAAAAGTACGTGATAATAATCTTAATCGCTCAAAGACAATGTTTCGTTTTAGAAAAAAGCCGGGGGGATCTTGTCCACCTAAGCTATTTTCTTCGGCATACATTAATACTTTAGATGCACTGCCTGGATGTATGGTATCGAGTGCTTGTAGAAGCCTTAAGCCACGCCCCGTTTTTATATTGGCCGCAAGTTCAACAAAACGTTTGGGTTCATTGAGCTGATTAAGATCGGCAGAAGCCAAATTATCGAGTGCTTCACCGAGGGCTGTAATATTTTTTTCAAGAGCAGCATCACCATCAAGGGTCCAGTCTTCAACGCTTTCCATAAAAGTAATGACACGATAAATAATAGGGTCTCTGTAGTCAGACCAATATTGCGCAGAAGCTTGATGACTGAGATTAGGCATGTTCTACTCATTAAAGATTAATAAAATAATAACAGTTTATGAACAATAGATTGATTCATGTCAAGCATTCAATCTATTATCGTACTATGATGTTAATGAAAAGCACTGTAATTTATTAACGAGGATGGCTATGTCAGTAAAACCCGGGGCACGAATAGGCGCACGTTTATCACGTGTTTTTCGGTTTAAATTATGGCTTGATGTAGATCGCATCAAGGGATTTACGTTATACATCACAGGGATGTTTAAAAAATTCTTTGTCCCTCAGCCACAAAAACCAAAAGAATCTTTCGACTTAGCAAAAGAACGCTTGGATTTGGATGATGAGTTGTTGTTAAAACGACAACGCGCGCTGTTACGCGTGAGTATATTAATGCTTTTTTTTGCGGTGTTACTCGTTGGTTACGGTATTTATCAGGTGTTTTACGGAGCGGTATTGGGTGTTTTGTTATCGGTGGTTGTCACGTTTATTGCATTGACGCTTGCCTTTAGGTATCACTTTTGGTACTTCCAAATTAGAGAAAAAAAATTAGGGTGTTCATTTAAGCAATGGCTGCATGAAGGATTACTCGGAGGGAAAAAATCATGAACATCCAATGGAGATGTTTTTTGGCAGCTGTATTATCCTTGTTTTTTCCAATACTTGCTTTAGCTGATGACTCCGGGACCATGAGTTTTGCGCCCCCTGCAAGTGATATTTCGGTCACTTTTTTGGGTAATATTTTCGGTGTGGTGGACGGTGTACTTCATGGAACCGGCAGCCAAATTATGGGCACGATGTTCGGTGTCTTTAATGCCGCAGTATTAGCTCTTGGCGGCATTGTGATGATGTATATTATTCTGGTTTCGACCATGAATACAGCCCATGAGGGGCAAATGCTGGGTCAAAAGTGGTCTTCTATTTGGGTGCCTGTACGTGCAACCATTGGACTTGCATTATTGATTCCCAAAGCATCCGGTTATTGTTTGATGCAAATTTTTGTGATGTGGGTGGTCCTGCAAGGGGTTGGCGTAGCGGATAAAATTTGGGGTGCAGCACTCGATTATTTAAATTTAGGAGGAGTGATTATTCAGGCAAATATGGCGCCCAATATCTCGATGGGTGCAGGTGGTGGCGATATTATGAAAGGCTCTGCCAGAGTACTGTATGGGCAGGTTTGTATGGTCGGTTTGCAATCACAGCTTGAACGACAGCGTGATAGTTATTTGGATGCAAAAGAACAAGGCGGGGGACCATGTTCAGGAACACCTTCTACCCTCATGCAAAAATTTTGTGATGAATCAGTGCCTGATTTTATTAATACGGTTGATCCAATTGAGGCATATAACGAAATACATGTTGTGGGTAGTACCTCACAAGAGTCGTTTCATGTGGATATGCCTAATTTTGATTCTGACTCAATTTATTATGGCTTGAATAAAGTATGTGGAGAGATTAAATGGGATGGAATGGCACCAACCACAGTGAGCGATATTCAGACTAATATCTCAACTATTTCTCAAAGTGATGTTGAAACAATCGAAAAATCTCGTGCGGCAGCGATTGAGCAGGTTTATATTACGTTATCAACAACAGCAAGAACCATGGTGAGTAATGATCCTCAATTGAACTCAAATGAGGCTTCTGATGATGATGCTTCAGCCGTTGCGGATGATCAATTTGGGGTGGCTTATACTTCGTCTCAGACGGTTTGTGCGAGTATGAATGCTGATTGTCCTAATTGGGGGCAAGATTCTTCAAGTACGGCACCGGTTTTATTAGATGGTACAGAATTACAAGATGCCGTGGCGGATTATAATGCTGTCATGGCGCCGGTTTTGAAATTGATTGATGATGCTTCAAATAGTAATGATGCAAATGATGAACGTGCATTTATTGGTGAAGCAAAAGAGCGTGGCTGGATTATGGCAGGAAGCTATTTCTTTGATTTGGCGCGTCTTAATGGTTCTGCTTCTGCGAGTACAAATACTGATGCATCGAGTGGTTTTGGGAACACTAGTTTTTCTGTCACTGATATGCAGGATGCTTTTGATTCGAGTACCTGCTCGGGAAATTACGCGACGTTATGTGAGTTTTTGAACAAAGATTCAAGTAAGATTACTCCTGTGGTGGCTTTAATTGATGGTACAGGCGTGGTTGACCCGGCGGTACCTGAGGTGCCTAATTATGCAGATTCGAGCACGCCAAATAAAACAGGAAAAGCAGCATCAACAGTGTATGGTTATGCTTACAATGCATCACTGATTGATTTAGCAGAACAAGAAGGTACCGAGGGGCCAACAATTGAGATAACCGCCGATCTTGATTTTTCATCGTTGAGCTGGAAGTTTCCTTCATTGAGCTTTGGTTGTCATAAGGCGACCATGTGGACGGGGTGCTTACCTGAAAAAATTGCAAGTATTATATGGAATGAGATTTATAAGCCTTTGTATAATTCCTATCTCACAATGATATATGTGACCATTGAATGGGCTTATAAAATATTTGTGATTTATCCATTGACAGGGTTTAGCTATATTTTCCAAGAGGGTGTTAATACGATTGGAGAAGATGGCGTTAATCCCATTGTGGCACTTGCTAAAATGGGTGTAACGTATATCGACTTTTCTATGAATACTTGGATTATTGCGATGATGGCTGGAATCGCAGGGTCTTTTGCACCACCTTTGTATGCATTGTTGATGGTTATCATGCCGCTCTTTTTAGCTTGGGAGGGGATGATGGTCACGATTGGCTTTACGACAGCTTATTTTGTTCCCTTCCTGCCCTATATGATTTTTACATTTGGAGCAATTGCATGGATGATTGCCGTTATTGAGGCAATGGTTGCGGCCCCTATTGTGGCGTTAGGTGTTGCGCATCCGGAAGGGCATGATGCCTTAGGTAAGAGTGAGCAGGGGTTAATGATCTTGCTTAATGTATTCTTACGGCCCGGTATGATGGTGGTGGGTTATATTGCCGCTATAGCCCTCTCATATGTGGGTATATGGATAATGAATGCGGGATACGAGAATGTTCTAAACTATTTAGAAAGTGATGACATGTGGATGCATACGAATCCAGATAGTCCTGTACCTTGGGCAAGATTTTTCGGCTTCTTCTTTGGCTGCTTGGTCTATACCATGATGTACTTAACGATTGTGCAGAAGGCCTTTATGCTTATTGCGGTGTTGCCGGATAAAGTGTTGCGCTGGATTGGTGGGCAACCTGAAGGCGCGGGGCAAGAGACCATGCAATGGAGTGAGGAGTCTAAAGGTAAAGTGGGTGAGGCAGGTAAAGCAACGGCTGATGCTGGTGGTGCTATGCAGAAACAAATGGCAGGTATGCTCGGTGGTAGTGCTTCTGGTTCAACGCCTCAGACTGGTAGTGGGGATACCAACTCGAGTAGTGGTGATGGTGCGCCTCCAGGTGGTGGTGCGCCTCCAGGTGGTGGTGCGCCTCCAGGTGGTGGTGCGACGCCGCCTCCAACTCCTCCACCGGTGATACCACCGTAGAGGGATTATCCTCACCATGGCTTACATGTTACGAGCAAGTTACATGTAAGCCATGAAGGTTAAGAAGAAGGCAGTAAAAAGAGGATATAGGTACGGATTAAGATTCTTTTGTGCCAGCGACAATGAGTTTATATGTGCGCTCATCGATAATGCCGGCGTCTAGTTTGTTTTGAGCATCAACCGTCATCAGCTGTCCGCGTTGACGGACTAACTTTCGCGTGACACGGGTGACTTCGTTTGGGTCGCTTTCTAAGAGTGTGTCGCGGGCTTCTTCATCAAAAATAAGATATTCACGTAGTGGAACACGTTTGCCATCGACAGTGGGAACAAGTTTTTGCCAAATACAAAGCCTGATGGTTTCTAAAATATCAATGGTTCGGCCGAGTCGTTCTTCGCCAGAAAAAGAGGTGACTAAGCGGCGCATGGTTTCCGCAACACCTGAGGTATGTAGCGTGGTATAAACCGGATGGCCTGTTAACGCTGCTTCAAGGGCTGCACTGATGGTTTCTGGGTCCCGGCACTCTCCAACCATAATCAGACGCGGTTTACGGCGGAGCGCATTCCTAACACCTTCTGCAAATGAGGGGAGGTGGCGCGGAATTTCTGATTGGCTAACACTGGCCGAAATTGTTTCTATCTCGTCGTATACAAACTCAATCGGTGCTTCATAGGTGAGTACTTTACGATTTGAGTCTGCACTTTCAATCAGATCACGAATAATGGATGCAAGTAAAGTTGATTTCCCGGAACCTGTAGCCCCTGTGATGAAAACAATACCCTCTTGTGGTGCGATGGCCTCTAAAATATTTTGGGGCAAGTCCAGTGTATCTAGTTTTGGAGGTGTGGTTGGAATGGTTCTGAGCGTGATTTGAATGGCGTCGTGCCCTTCAACTAGGCATGCGGTGCCGTTAACACGATATCGGTAGCGTACACCACGATTAGGACGAAATTCATAATGCGTATCAATGTCTTTTCCAGATAAGAGTTGTGTGGTTGCATTAGGACCATAAATACCATTAATCAGATCGCCTAGCTCTGTGTTTGAAAGGCGTCGATTGGTGAGGCGTAATAACTTGCCATATACTTCTGCAAAAATGGGTGCCCCCGTTTGGATGGTGACATCAGAGGCATTTAATCCTTCTGCGTGTTCAAGTAAGCGTTCCATAAAAACAGGCGTGAAACGAGTGGGTTCATCCGGCATTAAATTAACGTGTTCAGAGTGAGCGTCAGTCATGATAAATGGCCAAGGTTATTATAAATAGAGAAGATTAATCTATTAATTAATAGGACTAATAACAGGTTGCCAGGCATTGTGATTGACTGCAACTTTTGCAGCACTAATGCGTTGTTCCATTTGATTGAGTTCTTTAAGGCTTTGCTCGTCTTTTGCAACAGCTGCACGCCACTCATCACTTTTCACATTCAGAGCCGGAAGGGCTGTGATGCGAAGCACGCGATCGTCAATGTGAAGTTCATCGCCATTACCTGTAATCCCTAAGTCAGTGTGAGAGACATAAGGTGGTGAGACCATGTTCATGGCTAATAATTTGCGATATAGAATCATGCCGGTAAAGTCTTCTTTAATACGAGCGATGTTTTCACTTAAAATGGTATCAGCTTGTTCCACACCGTTTTGCCAGCCTTGCTCGACATAATAACACCACACTTGGCGTTCTTCTTTTGAGTTAGGAAGCATGCTCACATGAGGCTCGTCAGGTTTTTTATAATCAAGCCAGAGGTATTGCCGCCAGTTTGGAGGTGTTGTAATAAAGCGTGCTTGCTTGGCGAGCTTATAGGTTCGGTCTGACACCCGAATGGCTTGTCCGCTGGCAAGATTTAAGGTGTTGTTCCCCTGTAATAAAACGGGAGGAAGAACGTTATTGTCTAGAATGAGCGCTTTAAAATCAAAAATAGCATCAAGATTTCTTGTTTGCCGGACCAATTGGTCATCGATGTTTTTTGCACGTGCAGCAAGGCCTGATTGAGCACCAAGGCTTAATGCGGTTTCGCGGAGGCCCATGCTTCGAATTTTGCTTTGAGACTCTTTGGTTGTACGATGTTCGCTGGCCTTTTTTGTGGAGCCCATCGACTTTAATCCGGCCAAAGAGGTTGTGTCACCCATGGTGCCATAGGTTCTTGGTGTGCAGGCAACGAGCCCTGCAAACAGTACAATCAGAAGATTACGAATAAGTTTTCGCATAGCGCAATTCGACGACCTGATTGTTAGGATAAACATGAATGGAGGCTTTTTTGCCCGCTTGGTAATCAATGTCACGTAAAATCTCAGCTAGTGGACGGTCTTTTGCATTTAAGCTAATCAAGACAGGGATTGGAGGCGGGTGGCCTAAAACGCGCAGTTTATAGTTAGCTGCTTTTGCGAGCCGTTCAGTTAGGTCACCAATAGGACCTGCCCAATCGACAGATGCATGGGTTAATAGTTTCTGCGAGCTTGGAATGGTTTGAAGGTTATCCGCACTGGGTGGAATAACAACCTTTTCGACACGTGCCATTTCAAGCATAGAACCGCTAACAGATGATGCAGCCTCCGCTAATTTAATGGTGGCGTCATCGCTGGGCGCGTTAAAGGGTGGTTTTTTATACGTTATCGGCGTACAAGCAACCATGGAAAAAAATAACACGAAAAGCAGGGTGCGCTTATATTTCATGAATGATGCTTAGACCATTTAGACTGAATTAGATTGAAACAGGAGGCACCTACTTTGTCAAGCTTAAAATGAAAGGTTTGAATCATGACCTTCGTGACTACTAGGAGGTGCCTCTGTTACAGATTGAAAGAATCGGGGGCCACTTAAGGTTTCTAAGTTATCTTTAGGTGGCGGCTCAGTGATCCAAAGGTTACGAAAATCAGGAATTCTAAGGCACACCAGTGATATTGCAAAAATAGCGGCAAAGATAGGAATTGCAGGATGCAGCATCATAATGGGCGGGGTAAATGAGGCAAGACAAAGTAGCAAGAGTGCGTGCATGGTCGTGTTTGTATTACGGACGCCTTTTGTATGTGCAATGCTTGCATCAAGATGCTTCAGGTAGGCAAGGTCGGTGTTGTTTAACTTTTTGTGCTGACTATATTCTGCTCGCATGGCGTAAAGACGTGAGACATCATAATGGCTTCTTGCGGCAGCAAAAATGACCTCACAGAGTTTCACCGCAACAGTGATATAAGCAGCAAGCCATGCAGTTGCGCTGGTTAAGATAAAAACGGCGATGGTTCCAGCAAGCACCGAAGGAAAGTCATTGACGAGATTAAATAAACGGTCGTCAATGTCACAGTGTGCTTGAAGACGTGATTTGAACGAAATCTCTTGTTTTTCAGAAAGACGTTTGGACAACATAAAACCATTTACGATGGTACGAGGAAGGTAAACTAAAAAACCAGCAAAGGTCAAAATAGGCCCAAGAAAACTTGCAAATTGGTTGGCCCACGTTAAATCATGTCCAAAAGTTTCAGGAAATGAAAGCAAACCAAGACAGATGCGACGAAGATTCCCAATGAGTAGTCTTGTGGTATCACTATGGAAGGTGACGTTCTGTACAAGCCCTGGCATATTAAATATTTCTTTTATCGGGGCATCTTCTGGTTTTTTAAGTAATTTTTTTAACACGACTTTATCTTGAGTAAACTTTGCTTTGGCCGGTGCCTCATTTAAGCGCTCATGGAGTGACTCAAGCAATTCAGCCATAAATAATGTCGCATTAGCGATCTCTTTTGTTTTTTCAGTGTTGGGCTTTGTTTGATTGAGATGTGCGATAAGATGCGAACAGTGTGCGCGATATTGAACCCGCCAAAGCCAGGCGTTTTCAGCAAGTCGGCTGAAATCAGCTTCTTCCCAATTTTTTCCCTGAGAAATGACTTTTTGTATTTCAAGTTGTTTAAGAATCAACGCCATTGGTCACCTGGGTTTAATATAATGGCGCATTGTATCATAAATAAACAGAAAAATCATCATTTTTACGTTCATTTAACAGAGGTGCTTGCCGACTTTCTGGTTCTTTGGGACAATAAGGCCCTTTATTTTGCTTGGAGTATGGCGTGGCCTCTTCGAATGAACTTGCTTCAGCTATTCGGTTTTTAAGTGTTGATGCGGTTGAACTCGCGCAATCAGGACATCCTGGCATGCCACTTGGGATGGCGGATATTGCCACAGTTCTTTGGACTAAATTTTTAAAACATAATCCTAAAAACCCAGCGTGGTTTAATCGTGACAGGTTTGTGTTGTCTAATGGCCATGGCTCAATGCTCCTGTATGCGCTACTACACTTAACAGGTTACGATTTAACAATTGAAGATTTAAAGCAGTTTCGTCAGCTTCATTCAAAAACACCGGGTCATCCGGAGCGTCTTGAAACCCCAGGCGTTGAAACAACAACAGGACCACTTGGACAAGGACTTGCAAATGCAGTCGGTATGGCTGTGGCAGAAAAACAATTGGCCGCACGTTTTAATCGGGATGATATCAGCATAGTCGACCATTTTACCTATGCTTTCGTAGGAGATGGCTGCCTAATGGAGGGTGTTTCCCATGAAGCATGTTCTTTAGCCGGGACGCTTGGACTTGGGCGGTTGATCGTATTTTATGATGCCAACGGTATTTCGATTGATGGAGAAATTGATGCTTGGTTTACAGATAATACAGCAGAGCGGTTTAGAGCTTATGATTGGCATGTGATTGAAACCATTGATGGGCATGATGATGTTGCGATTGAGCAAGCCATTGAAATGGCGCGTAATGAAACAAATAAACCGAGTTTAATTATTTGTAAAACGGTGATTGGCTACGGTTCAGAAGCGGCAGGTAGTGGTGCTGTTCATGGGGCACCGCTTGGTGCTGATGATATTGTTCAGTTGCGTCGCCGTCTAAATTGGCCTCACCCACCTTTTGTGATACCAAAAGCACTTTATGAGGCTTGGTCTTCTGTTGAGGCAGGTGTGCGTTTAGAAGAGACATGGCTTAAGCAATGTTATGCGTATGAATCACGTTGTCCTGAGGCATATTGTGAGCTATTACGTGTTTTAAACGGTGATTTACCAGATACCTGGTGTGAAACAAGTGATGCTTTTATCGAGCAATGTCGTGTAGAACAAAAAGCAGTTGCGACTCGGAAAGCCTCACAACAGTGTTTGAATCATTATGCGCCTTATTTGCCAGAGCTTTTAGGCGGGTCAGCGGATTTGACCGGTTCAAATAATACGAATTGGTCCGGTAGCCAAGCGTTATCAAAAATAGTATGGGATGGTAACTATCTGCATTATGGTGTTCGTGAATTTGGTATGTCAGCCATGATGAATGGCATGGCTTTGCATGGCGGTGTGATACCTTATGGCGGAACGTTTTTGGTTTTCTCTGATTATGCACGTGCAGCCCTTCGTCTTGCGGCATTGATGAAAATACGCGTGGTGTTTGTCTATACACATGACTCTGTTGGTTTAGGTGAGGATGGACCAACACATCAACCGATTGAGCAGATAGCAACACTTAGGATGATGCCAGGTCTAGATGTTTGGCGACCAGCTGATTTAATGGAAACAGCGGTTGCATGGCAGCAGGTTTTACTGCATGCTGCAGGGCCATCGTGTATTTTGCTTTCTCGCCAAACGTTACCTGCCTTAACGCATTCAAAGGCCGAAGCTGATGGGATGAAGCGTGGCGGGTATGTGCTTAGAGAAACTCAAGGTACGCCTGATGTTATTTTGCTTGCTACAGGATCTGAAGTGCAGTTGGCCCTAAAAGCAGCAGATGAACTTGCAGAAAGTATGGTGAAGGTTCGCGTGGTTTCTATGCCGTGTGTTGAGCAATTTTTGAGGCAATCGAGTGCCTATCAAGAAATGGTTTTGCCGAAGGTTGTCTCAAGGCGTGTTGCAATTGAAGCTGCGGCAAGTGGTAGTTGGTATCGGTTTACAGGACGTGAAGGGGTTGTGATTGGTCTTGATGAGTTTGGTATATCAGCACCGCTTGGTGATGTGTTCGAAGTTTTTGGGTTGACCGTTAAGCGGGTCGTAGAAGCAGTTCAAGTCTTTTTTTCGGAGAAATGTGAGTCATGACAAGACGTGTCGCAATTAGTGGGTATGGGCGTATTGGACGTTGTGTATTACGTTCAATTTTTGAAGCAGAACGTCAAGGTGAGTTTGAAGTGGTTGCAATTAATGACTCATCAGGGGTTGAAAGTACAGCACATTGTACACGTTATGATTCAACGCATGGTCGTTTTCCTTATGAAGTAGCTGTTGAAGGAGACAATCTTATTGTCAATAATCACCCTATTCGGGTGACAGGTTCGCGCGATCCACGTGAATTACCATGGAAAGATTTAGATATTGATTTGGTGTTTGAATGTACCGGACATTTTACTTCACGTGATGAGGCTGCAAAGCATTTGGCTGCAGGGGCTAAAAGGGTTTTGATTTCGGCACCTGGAAAAGAGATGGATGCAACGGTGGTTTATGGTGTGAATCATGAGATGCTTTCTACAACGGATGTGATTGTTTCAGCAGCTTCTTGTACCACCAACTGTTTGGCGCCTGTGGTTAAACCGCTTCATGAGGCTTTTGGTATTGAATCTGGGTTGTTGAATACAATACACGCTTATACAAAAGATCAGTTATTATTAGATGGGCATCATAAAGATGCACGGCGTGCCCGTGCAGCAGCACATTCTATTATTCCGACTAAGACGGGAGCCGCAACTGCAGTTGGCTTGGTTTTACCAGAGCTCGCTGGTAAACTGGATGGGTTCGCCATGCGTGTTCCAACGCAAAACGTGTCTGCGATTGATTTAACATTTGTTGCTGGACGACAGTTGACGGTTGATGAAGTTAATGCGGTGATGCTGGATGCCAAGAGTGACGTGTTGCATGTTAATTCGGAACCTTTAGTATCTTGTGACTTTAATCATTATCCGGCTTCAGCTGTTTTTGATATGACGCAAACAAAAGTATTAGGGCAATTGGTTAAGGTTGTTGCGTGGTATGATAATGAATGGGGTTTTTCTAATCGAATGCTGGACACCGCATCACATATGATGAATCTTTGAGGGCTGGGCATGAATATGATCAAAATGAGCGATATCGAATTACGTGATAAGCGTGTGTTGATTCGTGAAGATTTTAATGTGCCGATTAAAGAAGGAATTATTAATAGTGATCAGCGCCTTCAGTCGGGACTGCCAACACTTATTGAGGCACTAGAAGCAGGGGCTGCGGTAATCGTTTTGTCTCACTTAGGGCGCCCCGAAGAAGGGGTATATGATAAGCGATTTTCATTGGAGCCTGTGGCAGAATATTTAGCGACGCAGCTTAAGCATCCTGTTCGTTTTGTAAAAGATTATCTTGATGGCGTTGATTGCCAGCCAGGTGAGCTTGTGGTGTGTGAGAATGTTCGTTTTAACCATGGGGAGAAAGCGGACGATGAAGCGCTTGCCCGTCGCTTGGCGGCATTGTGTGATGTGTTTGTAATGGATGCTTTTGGTACGGCGCATCGTTCTCAAGCATCGACGTGTGGGGTTGCGAAATATGCCCCCGTTGCGGTTGCAGGCCCTCTTTTGGTTCGTGAATTAGATGCATTGCAGCGTGTATTACGTGCCCCTGAAAAACCGATTGTTGCGATTGTTGGTGGCGGGAAAGTGTCATCAAAATTGTCCTTATTGAAGCAATTAGCCAAAATGGTTGATGTGTTGATCCCTGGTGGTGGCATTGCGAGTACTTTTTTAAAGGCTCAGGGACATGAGGTTGGTGTGTCACTTTGTGAGCATGAACTACTAGATGAAGCCAAAGAAATCCTTGAGCTTGCGGCTAAAGTGGGGTGTGAAATTCCTCTGCCTTCAGATGTAGTGGTAAGTAAGTCGTTTAGTGATACGTGTCCGGCGTTTAATAAATCTTTGGCACAGGTGGCCGAAGACGACATGATTTTAGATATTGGTCCTGAAACGGTCGCACGTTACGTTGATGTATTAGATACAGCAAAAACCATTATTTGGAACGGTCCTGTTGGTGTATTTGAGTTCCCTCAGTTTTCTTATGGGACACGTGCACTTGCAATCGCTATTTCAAAGAGTGAAGCATTTAGCATTGCAGGTGGTGGTGATACATTAGCGGCAATTGATCAGTATGATTTGACCGACCAAATCTCATATATTTCGACAGGTGGCGGTGCGTTTCTTGAATATTTAGAAGGACAGACCTTGCCTGCTGTTGCAGCATTAGAAGCACGTGCTAATAACCCTGATAAAGTGGCTGCTGATTTAGATTAAATGAAAAAGCCATGTATTGTGCCATTAAATAGTCCAGGACTTATGAGTAAAGTCCTGGATTTTGAACTCGTGGGCAAGACGGCAATTGCTGAAAATAATTTAGCGTACCTTAAAATTGATGATCAAATCATTCATCAGTTATTTCCTTTATTGCCTCAAATTAACGCGATTAGAAAGCCAGATTATTTTGGAGCAGGATTAGTGGGTGCACATATTAGTATTATTTATCCGGAAGAAAAAATAGTTATAGCAAAAAGTGACCTTGGTCAGATGCATCAATTTGAAATCAAAGGCTTTTATCAAGCGACGCTCGGTGTTAAAAACTACTATGTTGTGATGGTAAAATTACCGGCTTTAGTTGCTTTAAGAAAAAAATATGGCTTGCCCGAATATTTATGTTTTAAAAATTATATGATTGATTTCCATATCACGTTTGGGGTTGAGGTTTAAAAGAAACTAACATATCCGAAATAAGTGATGATGACTTTGTAGGGAATTAAAAAAAAGAAGGTGGTTAAAGTATAAAGTCGTAGTTTTATTTGAGTTAGCCCAAATCCATAATTAACTAAACTGAAAGGTGTAGGGGTTAAGCGTAGCAATGCGACGGATTTCCAACCTTGGTATTTTATATGCTTGATAAAATCATAAATGGATGTGTTTTGGCGAGAGGATAGCCAATGCGTACCTAAATGCCGACTGATTAAAAAGGCGCAGACAGCGCTAGTCGTTGCACCGAATACACTCAGTAATGATCCGAAGATAGGGCCAAAAAATGCTCCTGCTGCTAAAACAAAAGGTAAGGATGGCAAAAATAATAGGGTGCTAACACAATATAATAGGATGAACAGAATAGGGGCGATAGGGCCTAGGCCTTGAATCCAGTAGATGAGTGCTGGTATCTCAGCATGAAAAATAAGAATAAGCCCTATAAACACAGTTGTATTTAATATTGGGAAAAAAAATTTCATACGCATCATTTTTTTAGTTATGATTCAGCATTAAGATCCTGTATTGGCATCTTCCTTTCGAGCCAATCCTAATTTTTCTTTGAGGCGTGCAACAGCATTGGGGTCAAATGCTCGGGCCGTTTTGTGTTTGATGGTAACAGGCTTATTCGTACGTGCTGTGCTATCTTGTTGTGCACTAAAGGGTGATAAGGGCGCAGGTGCGTGCGGTTCCAGTGATATCTTTTTAGTGGTTAGTTGTTTTTTAGGTACGGCTTGGCGTGCGTTTTTAGTGCTTTTCTCTATGCGGCGTTTAATTTTTAAAGCCGCTTGTTCAGCTTCTTCACTGGATACTTGAGTGGTTGGTTGACCGTCTAAGTCAACGCGCATTTCACGTGCTTTCAGGCAGGTTAGATAATCAATTCGACGGGTAAAAATCACAACCGCTTCACGTAGTTTACTTTTAGATATACCAGCTTGTTCAGCTTTTTCTGCGTGCAGTAAAATATCGTTAATGATGCCAATTTTAAGCGGTTGAATACAATTTGTGTTATCAAAAGCTTTTGGAAATTGTTCGGTAAGCCAAGTAAGGGCGTTATGGCGTGCCATTTTTGCTAGATTTTTTTGTTTGCTGTTGATGGCGGCAGTATGCGGATGCAAGGGTTGGTTTCTCATGGTTTTTGGCTCTTTCGGATTGGTTTTAGACAAAACGCGTTCGAATAGATAAATCAAGTTTTGCAAGTATACGCTGGGTGTATATAATTACAAGACGATATCTTAAAGGATTACTCATTATGAAAAGGATTCTATTTGGTTTTTTAGCACTTTTTTTTCCGTGGGTCATTTTTCTTTTAGAAGAGAAAGTTGGTCTTGCCTTTCTTGCTATGGCCCTTCAGGTCACTATCATTGGGTGGCTCCCAATGACGGTACTTGCTTTTAATCATCGGGATAATTTGAGCTACTTTCAGAGAGCGCCCAAAAAAGCAAAAAAAGCTAAATCAGACGAAGAAGTGGAGTAGCAGTGTCAAAAATAGGTGTTATTGTTAATGGGGCTCAAGGTAAAATGGGTCGGCTTGCGTGCGATATGCTGCGTGCAGACCCTGCATTTGAACTGCTTGCAGGGTTAGGGCGAACAGATGATCTAGCGCAGGCTATTATCGATATGAATGCGCATATCGTTGTCGATTTAACCCGTGCAGACAGTGCCTATCAAAATAGTTTAACGATTATTGAGCAGGGTGCGAGTCCTGTTATTGGAACCAGCGGTTTACTTCCCCCTGAAATTAAAGAACTTACAAAACGCTGTGAAGCGCAAAACTTGGGCGGACTTATTGTACCTAATTTTTCTATTGCTGCCGTTTTAATGATGCAATTTTCAGCAAAAGCAGCACGCTATTTGCCAGATGTTGAAATTATTGAAGCACATCATCCAGCTAAAGCCGAAGCGCCTTCAGGAACAGCGGTTAAAACGGCAGATTTAATAGCAAATGCACGACAAGAATCGCCACATGTTCCTGCATGTCAAGAAATACTGCCAGGTGCACTAGGTGCATCGCATCAAGATGTTCGTATTCACTCATTAAGGCTCCCAGGAACGCTTGCGGAGCAAGATGTGAAGTTTGGCCAGACAGGTGAGACCTTAACGATAAGACATCAAACCATCGATCGCATTTCATTTATGCCTGGGTTGCGCCTGGCTTGTCAGCAAGTTCAGGCATTAGACACGCTTGTTTATGGATTAGACCACCTTTTATAACAGGGAGTTATTGATTATGGTTGAAGCGGTTCCTCATGTCATTGGGGGTGAATTTGTTGTGCCTACAACAGGGCCTTTTCTTGAAGTCAATAATCCAGCTACAGGAGGTGTGATTGCTAAAGTGCCTGTTGCCGACAAGGCGTTATGTGATAGTGCTGTTGATGTTGCAACGGATGCATTTCAAAAATGGTCAAATTTACCACCGATTAAACGCGTTCAAGTGCTATTTAAATTTCGCACATTGCTTGAAGAGCATCAGGCAGAACTTGCAGCATTGATGACACGTGAACATGGAAAAACTCTGGATGATGCAAAGGGGTCTATTTTGCGTGCGATAGAGGTGGTTGAGTTGCATTGTGGTGTGTTGACAGCACTTCAAGGTGATTTTTCTGGGAATGTTGCAAGTTCTATTGATTGTTGGACCATGCGTGAGCCGTTAGGGGTTTGTGCGGGTGTTTCACCGTTTAACTTTCCAGTGATGGTGCCAACGTGGATGATGATTCCAGCGATTGCTGCGGGTAATGCTTTTATCTTGAAACCATCAGAACAAGTACCATCAGCTGCAAATTATTTACTAAAATTACTGAATGAAGCAGGCTTGCCTCCAGGCGTTGTCCAGGTTTTACATGGTGATAAAACGACGGTTGATCATTTGTTAGCACATCCTGGCATTTCAGCTTTTACAGCGGTTGCATCGACACCCGTTGCTGAGGCAATTTATGTTGAGGCCACGCGTTCTGGTAAGCGTGCTCATACCTTTGGTAGTGCAAAAAATCATGCAGTCGTGATGCCAGATGCCGATTTAACGCAGACCATACCCGCTTTAATTGGTGCGGCTTTTGGCTCGGCAGGGGAGCGATGCATGGCTATTTCCGTTGTGGTGGCTGTGGGTGATGATATTGCGAATATTTTAGTGAATCAGTTGAAGTCAGATATTGGAGCCATTCGGGTTGATGTTGGAGATGCCGCAGACGTTGATATGGGGCCACTGATTAATGAAGCGGCGCATACGCGTGTTCTAGAAGCAATAACTGGCGGGGTGGCGGCTGGTGCAGATTTAGTTGTGGATGGGCGTGAATTTAAACATGCAGAGTATCCAGCGGGTTTTTTTGTGGGACCATCTTTGTTTGATCATGTGACAGAGTCCATGGATATTTATCAGCGTGAAATTTTTGGACCGGTTTTAGTTGTGCTTCGGGTTCAAGATTTTGAAGAGGCATTAGCGCTTGTGAACCGGAATCCATACGGAAATGGTACCGCCATTTTCACGCGTTCTGGATATTATGCACGTGAATATAGCCGACGCGTTCAGGTGGGCATGGTGGGTGTTAATATACCTATTCCGGTACCTATTGCAACACATCCATTTGGCGGCTGGAAACGCTCAGCATTTGGTGATACCAATATGCATGGTGCGGAGAGCATTCATTTTTATACGCGACGTAAAACAGTTACCACACGTTGGCCTCTTGCAAATCAAGAAGAGGCAGGCTCATTTTCTATGCCAACCCATTAGATGGAGGAGTAAGCAATGGCGCATGTAGGTTTTATTGGATTGGGTCATATGGGGCTACCGATGGCCAAGCGTTTACTCAAAGCAGGTCATCAAGTGATTGGTTTTGATCTTGAGCCTGCACCTCTGAGCGCTTTAAACGCAGTTGGAGGAGGTATTGCTGATAGTCTTCACGCTGTTGTTTTAGAGCAAGATGTAGTGATTACAATGCTTCAAACAGGCTCACAAGTTAAGGCGGTATGCTGTGGTGAGGCAGGTATATTTCAAGCGATGTCGAAAGGCACGCTTTTTATTGATTGCTCGACGATTGATGTTGAGTCGACCCGTTTTGTTCATTTAGCAGCTGAAGAAGCTGGATTATTGATGGTTGAAGCCCCTGTTTCGGGTGGGGTTGCAGGCGCCGTTGATGCGCGTCTTACATTTATGGTTGGAGGCAGCGAGACATCATTTCAGAAAGCGGAGCCTATTTTATCGTGCATGGGAAAAACGGTGGTACATGCAGGTTCGTCTGGTAGTGGTGTTGCTGCAAAAATTTGCAACAATATGATTCTAGGTGTCTCAATGGCTGCTGTTTCAGAGGCTTTTCTTTTGGCTGAAAAGCTTGGGTTGTCGGCAAAAAAATTACATGAGATTTCGAGTCAAGCATCTGGAAACTGTTGGGTTATGGATACCTATGTGCCTGTTCCTGATGTGTTACCTGATGTGCCTGCCAACCGATATTATCAAGCGGGATTTACGAGTGCCATGATGCTTAAAGACTTATGTTTGGCAGGAGACGCTGCAGAAGAAACGGGTGTAAAAGCTGGGATGGCAGCGTCAGCAAGGGCACTATATGATGAGGCTTTTGAAACCATCGGTGATTTAGATTTTTCTGCGATTATTCAATTTATTCAAAGCCAAGGCATTAAATAACGAATTAATCAATTCGTTGATTATTTAACTTTTATGTCCTAACCTTACTCATGAATAGATTGATATTAATCAAAGGAGTTTGTTATGACAAAGTTAACTTTATTGCCCGCTATTGTTTTAGGTGTGGCTTCATTAGGCTTGAGCGCAGGTGCTTTTGCTGATGAACAAAATCCAGTTGATCAAGTAGTAACAGGTACACATGAAACTGTGAAAAAAGCAGGTCAAGGTACCATGGAAGCAGTAGATAGAACTGGTAAAGCCACAAATAGTGCTGTGAAAGGCACAGGTGAAGCGGTTGATGCTGTAGGGCAAGGCACACAAGACACAATGAAAGCTGTTACTGGAACTGATCAATAATCATTGATTTAGTTTTTAGTATAAAACCCTGTATCTTGTATTGGATATGGGGTTTTTTTTGGGGATGAAAAATGCGTTCGGTTTGTGTTTATCTAGGAGCATCAGAAGGTAGTGCACCTGCTTTTTTAGAATCGGTCGTTTTACTCGGACAAACCATAGCAGCCCTTAACCTTCGACTGGTCTATGGCGGCTCAAGCATGGGGTTAATGGGGTTGTTGGCTAATACAGTGAAAGATGCCGAAGGAACAGCTGTGGGTATTATTACAAAACATCTAGTGCCTAAAGAAAAACCCTTGGAGCGCCTTGACGCATTACACCTTGTTGACTCGATGCAGATGAGAAAAAAAATGATGCAGGATGAGTCCGATATGTTTTTAGTGATGCCTGGCGGGTTAGGTACAGTTGAAGAGGCGATTGATACGTGGAATGCGATTAGAATAGGGGAACTTCATAAACCGATAGGATTTTTTAATCAAAATGGTTATTTTGATTTGTTATTTGAGTTTATGGCGTCGTGTGAAGTTACTGGATTTTTGTCAGAAGCACATCGTCGTATTCCTTTGATTGACTCTGATGTCAAATCATTGTTGCTAGCATTGACTCGTGTAGTCGGTGGGTGAGGTTAATGTGATTATTTTCGTTTGAGTCTATGGATAAAATACGGGATAGAACACCAGCCAATTGCTCCTTCAATGATTAAAATAAGTCCCAAAATTATAAAAAATAGTTTGCTCATTCCCAAAAATGCGGCAATCAATATTGCAGCACCAATGATTGAACGATTAATCCGATCAGTTTTATTAATATTACAATGCTTAAAGAACATGATTTATCCTGTTTAAGAAAGTCATTGTTTACAAGTGTAATATTTGGTGATGATGAGTTCCACAATTAAAAATTGTGTTAAAATTTCCCATTTTGGAATTGAGAGGGTGCATGTTATGCAAGAGTTTTTGTCCATAAGCTTACTCATTTTATTGGTTGCGATTTCCCCTGGCCCAGATTTTGTGATGGTGACTAAGAACGCACTGCTATATTCTAGAAAAATAGGCGTTTTTACGGCTTTAGGTATTGCTGTAAGTCTTTTAATCCATGCAAGTTATTGTATTCTGGGATTAGCGTTTGTTATTTCGCGGTCATTACTCGTTTTTAGTATGATTAAATATTTAGGGGCTGCGTACCTTATTTATATTGGCATCAAGAGTTTATTGGCTAAACGTGAAATGCCAACTGTGCATGTAGAACAGTCATTGGCTTCTATGACGGCAGCTCAAGCCTTTAATCAAGGTCTTCTCTGTAATTTATTGAACCCAAAGGCCATTATGTTTTTGCTGGCATTTTTTACCTTGGTGTTAAAACCAGGACATTCGTTAATAGCAGAGCTAGGATATGGACTTGATATTTTTATGATTCATATGTGTTGGTTTTCTTTGGTTGCCTATTTATTTACACATTCGGCTGTGAAATCGCACCTCAATCGTGTCCAATTTTATGTGAGTAAAGCGATGGGGGCATTGCTGATATTTTTGGGTGTGAGAATTGCTACATTACGGCAGATGGCATTGTTGCCGACCGTGCTTTTAGAATAAGAGATGGGCGATATTTTTTAAGGACGGTTTATTTTAGTTCAAAAAAGAGTGTATTTATTTGATAAATGTGTGTTAGAATTTTTTCCCATACGGAATTTGGATTTGTAAACAGTATTATTGGACGACATAATGGATTGGGTTTTGTTCAACAATCGTTGCGGCGATCTTAAGTTTTTTTTAGACCTTCTAGAAAAAAGCGAGCGTGGATTACTAGCAGCGAAGCAAGCATTATTTATATCAAAGATTTTTATCGAGGTCTCTCGAAGTGCGTGTTCAGGATTATCCGAAATACAGTTAGCGCTAAGAAAAGCCCTTTGGGAAAATAACTTTGGTGTACCGACATTAGATTTTTTATTAATCAATAAAACCTTAATTCATCGTATTGCGGAACGTATTTTGGATGCGCCAGAAGCCGATGTATTCGATCTGCTTTTATCTGGGTTTGAACATTATCAAGACGTGATGCAGAAAAAGGATCGTGGGTTCTTATATCAGGCTTATGATACACCAGCACCTGATGGTTCAGAATCGATGATCGTTACCATGAATAACCAAGGTTTTATGACGACCAAAGCCGCTGACCCCTTTTCTATGCAATTTATAGAAGCTGCTAAACAGTCATCTGTTAGCGGTGGAAAGGTATTAGAAATAGGCGCAGCTTATGGTGTGGCAACATTGTCTGCATTAAATCATGGTGCGACTGTTTTTTGTAATGACCTTGAACCGGCACACCTTGCGGTTGCTGCAAAAGAGCATATAAAACTTGCGCGAGGACATCTGGTTCCTATTCCTGGCGCTTTTCCAGATGAATTTGTTTTTGAACCTAAATTATTTGACGCTATTTTAATTGCGAGAGTACTGCACTTTTTTGAGGGTGAGGACGTTGTTCAATCTTTGAAAAAAGCGCGTGCGTGGTTAAAACCAGGAGGTCGTTTATTCCTTGTTAATGAAACACCATTTTTATCTAATTGGCGGAATTTTTTGGGGGAATATGAGGCGCGGAAAAAGCGAGGAGACAAGTGGCCTGGCTTGATTAATAATCCACAAGAGTATGAACAAGGGACATTGTTTTTATCATCGTTGCCACCGTTGATGCATTTTTTTGATAAAGAAACCTTAGAGCAAGCATTGCTTTTAGCAGGATTTGAGAAAGAAAATATTCAGGTTGAATATATTAATCGAGCGGGCCAATTTCCACCAAAGCTTCTGATGTCGGAGAAGCAACAAGAGAGTGTCGGTTGTAAAGCAATAAAATCAGGATAGTGCGATGACTAAGAAAGGGAACTTATTTTTTAATGTAAAAAATTTATTCAATGAATTTACGAAAGAAGGGAGGCAAAAATATCCTTATGAAGTCGTTGGTATTGAAGATAAACACAACCGAAAAATCTTAGTGATTCAATTAGAAGGTCGTTTAATTAAAAGGGAAACGCCAGAAAAAATTATATTAGACGATTCAATTATTGAAGGGTTGTCTCCTAAAGCGGTCCGGGCAATTACTTATTTGGCTGTTTTAGAACAATTGGCCCCTGACTTTCAATTGGTTAGTTTAGAGC
>JAHZKF010000033.1 GCA_022600575.1 Gammaproteobacteria bacterium
AGCTAGGTTTTTTTCAAGCGCCAGAAAAACCCATTCCAGTGGTTAAAGCGTATGGATCACATTTACTCGGGCAAGTGGGTTATGCACGTAATATGGCAGCAGTTACGCCTTGTTTTTGGTTGTATGCATCGATTGGAGACCACATAGATTTAGGTGCGCTTTCAAGTGATCATCCTTATTTGCCTTGGCTAGAAGCATATGCTGATCCTTCCTTTAAAACAGCAGCAGAACAAATGACAGCTTTACTTAGTGAATGTTTTAAAAATGAAAGAGACAGCTCAGAACACGCTGTGCTGATACATATTTTTTTCCAATCTTTAAAATATGAAGCGAAGTTCTTTGACGATATTTATCGATTTGAGCCTATAATAACGGATGCTAATTTAGGCGAGAGAAATGATGTTGGAGCAAGCTTGTCGTAATCAATATCAAGTGCTTTGTGTTGACCGTGTAGCACAAGCCCTGCAATATAAAGTTGGACCCAATACAGTCACCTTACTCTCAGGTATTCTGGGTTTTTTAGTGTTACCCGCATTGTATTTTGGCCATATTTTACTTGCGATTAGTTTACTTTTACTGTCAGGGTACTGTGATACCTTAGATGGCACCCTTGCGCGCTTAACTCAAAAAAGCACAGATTGGGGCAGTGTGCTGGACATTGTGATAGACCGCTTTGTTGAATTTATCGTTGTATTAGCGTTATTAATGATTTCTCCTGAGTCACGTGGTTTTTGGTGTTTAATGATGCTTGGCAGCATGTTGTTATGCATTACTAGTTTTCTTGTGGTTGGTATTTTTAGCGAAAATCATTCGAACAAAGGCTTTCATTACAGTGTCGGATTAATGGAGCGTGCAGAGGCTTTTATCTTTTTTATAGCAATGATGATCTGGCCGAGTGCATTTGATTATTTAGCCGCTATTTTTACTGTTTTAGTTGGTTTTACTGCCTTATCCCGCCTTTATGGGTTTTATTTGAACAATAAAGGCTATAATGAATAATATGTTTTATAACGCATGAGTATGAAATGGGGAGTGAGAAGGCTTTTGTAAATCAGGGCGTGATTATTGCTCATTTAAATCAATATCTTCAGTCACACAATTTGCCCGTGCGTATGAATGAATCGGGTATTTGTAATGGGCTTGCTTCAATGCACATCAAATATGCAGTTCAAGGTAAAGAAGGTGAGTTTTTTTCTATGTTACATCGGATGAGCGCGGTTACTCAGGATACTGCTTTAGATTTAGAAATAAATCATTTCGTTACGGATATTGTGGTAAGTCTTTTTCCTGATGAATTTGATAAAGAACGCGGTCAATTACGTTCGCTTGAAACATTATCTATTGATGGTGAGCCTCTAAAAACATTATTTGAATTAGGGATGGTCACTCACCAAGATAATTGGGCTGAAATAATTCAAGAACTTGATTTAAAAGATAATGAATCAATGAAGGTTGGTAATGCTATACATTCTGTTTCTGTGAGTAAAAAAAATGGAACATACAGGTTATATGATCCAGAGTATGATGAAGGATTTAAAACGTTTGACTCTGAAGCAGCACTCGTAAAAGAGCTACATGATAATGTATTTAGATATGATACGAACGAAGCTTTAGGCATGTTTATTCAACTGACTAGAAATCCAAGTGACACTTCTAATAGACAATTTCCCAAAGTGAGAGAAATATACGCTAAATATTTAAATACGAGTAATGTTGATCAGGCCGTTATAGTTAGAGGAAAGCATATTAATACGCTCGATTTCGCCGTGCAATTTAATAATGATGAAGTTGTGGATCAGTTATTTAAAATGGGCTCAAAAGCAAACCCTCTATCATTAGCAGAGATTGCGCTTTACCGAAATGACAATCCAGCGTGTTTTGCAAAAATGTTAGATAGAATTCTTGACACAGAAAAAGCGATACCTTCCCTTTTTGTATTAGCGCTTCAAGCGGGTCGAAAAAATGCCTTTGATGTTCTTAAACAACATGCTGTGAGCCGGCCATATTTTAATGACATTTTTATAGAAAGGAATGCGGCATTACTCATCCAACATGCTGCAAGCGGTGGTAATATCACATTACTAAAAGATGTAATTGATCATTATCAATCGATTAGATTAACAGATAAAACGATTGCTGATAATATTGCCACCAAGGCAGGGACAAGTCGAGGTTTTCCTATAGATGCTATTGAGGGGGCAATATATGGCGGTCACGTTGCTTGCGTTGAATTATTAGTGAATCGTTTAGCTCAAGAAACTTTATTAACGCAAGAGAAATTAGTCACTTACTTAGTAGCAGCAATCAACCAAAATAAGCCACATCTTGTTGATTTTTTTGTTGAAACCATCAATAAAAATACTACAGATAGAGTTAAGCAAGACATATTTAATGGTATAAAAATACATGCGAGGCAGGTTGAGCGAACCGACCTTTCTATATTGCGGACTTTGAAATCTTCAGGGGTTAATTTTTCAAGTGAATCTCAGGGGATTTTTAAAACAAAAGAGAACAAACCAATTGGCCGTTTATTATCAATGGGAATTAGACTGGATAGATTTATGGATTATATGAGAGCACAGCTCTCTTCATGTCAAGCAAAAATTAGTTCAATGAAAGAAGCAATGCAAAACCTTAGGGCGAGTGCAACCACTCCAGATCAAAAGGAAAAAAAAGACGGACCTTTAGTAGATGATGGGCATTCTCCTTAAACACCATAGGTATCTATTTTGGGTTAATTTTTGTTTTTCCGAGTGCCAAGTTTAATTGCTTATGACATACTAAATAAAAACACACTGGACGATATCAATGGCTAGAAAAGACAAAGCATCTAAGGATAAGCCTGAGTGGCTTTCAACTTATGGCATCCTGACAGCAGAACGTATTTTAGAACGCTTTAATATTCAAATTTCACACGATGAGTTAATAGAGACATTAAAAGATCCAAACAGCCAGTATTATCATTTATTAAGCATGCCCTTAAAAAATATTTTTAATGGTATTTTAATTAATCAGGTTTATGACTATCAGGTTTATGCACAAAAACTTTTTATTGATTATAGATTGTCATTAGCAGAACCTGTCGCAGACGAAGACGGAGAAGTTGCAGCATCCACAAATGCTGAGGCAGAACTCGATCTGAAGCAAGCGGATTTGATTTCTCTTGGTGAAGCATTTGAGGAAAGGAAACAAGATCATCGGCAATTAATTTCTGACAGCCAAGCGTGGCTTATTCAGGAAGCCTCTCAACAAGAAGATCTTGGAAATTCAGTTGAAATGGCTGCTTTTAGTGAACGTGCTGAAGATTTAATGTTTGAATTTCAAAGCTTTCGTACAGAGTTTCGAACACTCATTATTGATGTAACTGAACTTTTAAACTTAGTGAGTGATTATTATGTTGATGAAGAAAAAATGGCTGAAAATCAAGAAGGGTTAGATTTTAATCCTAATTTAAGTGATAGCACCGTGTCTGGTGATTATGGCGTGCCGCCTGAAGAATAATAATCCGTATTGTGTATCATCCATTGATTGTGCATGATAAGCCAGCGGTGGCATAACAGCGGCGTGTGCAGGTAAAGGTGATGAAAGTATGCGCGTGTGAAACCTGCTTTACACGCGGAACATGCGCATGAACTATCAAGTACTTCAAAATGCTTTGCTTGTGTCTCATCGCAAATAGAAAAGGTCGTATTCTTTGTATAAATAAAGCCTTTTAGGGCATCTTCGGACGGTTTATTATTCATACGCAATGTGTGTGTGTTATTTTGAAAAGATAAGCTTTTATAATCAGGATTAAGGTGTTCAACTAGATTTAAAATAGCCTCTTTGGTAAAACAGATTGTTCGTCCATCAAAAGGAGAACGGATACTACATTTATCAAAGCTATCAAAAGAGAGTGATGAAAGATCTAATAAAAGCTCACCAGGCCAGTCCCAATATGCTTTTAAGTGGTTCAGTTGTTCTAATGTTTTAAGGCCAGGTTTAATCAGTAAAGAAGCTAAGTCACAAGATGCAATATTAACACCAACAGATGCCCAATCAGCAACAGTGAGTACTTGTCCTGCGGCACAAGTTAAGCTTGGAATATAATGTGTATTCATAGTAGTAACGTTGCATCTCCATAACTAAAAAAGCGATACTTTTTTTCAATAGCCTCTTTATATAATGCCATGGTTTCAGCATGTCCTATAAAAGCTGAAACAAGCATTAAAAGGGTTGATTGGGGCAAGTGAAAATTAGTAATTAAACCATCACATACTTTAAAGACAAATCCTGGATAAATAAAAATATTTGTATCCATAGCCTGTGGTTTTAAGGGACCCTTTTGTGCGGCACTCTCAAGGCTTCTAAGGGTTGTGGTACCGACAGAAATCACACGCCCACCTGTTTTTTTAGTTTGTGAAATAGCGTCACATAAAGCTTCATCTATTTCAAAATGTTCCGTATGCATATGATGTTCTTTGAGTGTTTCAGCGCGTACAGGCTGAAAAGTACCGGCACCAACATGTAATGTGACGTAAGCGATTCCAATCCCTTTATTTTTAATTTGATTGAGTACATCTTCATCAAAATGTAAACCAGCAGTGGGTGCCGCAACAGAGCCTTTGTGTTTTGCATAGACGGTTTGATAGCGTTCAAAGTCAGTTGCTTTATCTTCGCGAGCAATATATGGCGGTAATGGAATATGACCAACGGCGTGCAGCATCTCATCAACTGATCCTTCAGTGATGAGTTTACAAAGATATAAGTTTTCTTGTTTTTCCAAAACCTCTACTGTCCATTCACCATCAAGTATAATCTGTGTACCAGGTTTTGGTGCTTTACTTGCTTTGATGAGGGTTAAAAAAGTTTTTTCAGGAAGCAACCGTTCAATTAAAAGCTCAATACGCCCACCAGTGCTTTTTTGACCATATAAGCGTGCTGGCATTACTTCGGTGTTATTCATAACCAATAAATCACCTGGATTTAATCGGTCAATGAGTGATTTAAAGTGTGTATGTTCGATGGTTCGTGTTGCGCGGGTATAGTGCAACAGGCGTGAATCAGCTCGGTTAGCCAATGGATATTGTGCAATGAGTTCACTTGGGAGCTCAAAATCAAAGTCTTTTGTTTTCATTGTTTTTCTCTGTTATCGCTAGCTTTTTAACTATCCCCGCGAAGGAAGGTTAAGACATTTCAAATGAATTTATATTGACTTCTTCATGGTCTAATTTTTTTCCTGGAAAATGAGTTGACAGAAAAAACTCCAACCGGTCAACTCTTGCAGTAAGCTTCGGTAGTTCTTGATTTAATTCTTCAGCTATTTTGCTCGCTTTACGTTGCTCTATTTGAGTTGTTTTCATCACTTCTTGTATGTCTGTTAAAGTTTTTATCATGTCGTGATATAGAGTTAAAGCGTCGTCGTCTTGTTGTGCGCGCGTTAGAGGTCCATCAAGTTCGTATACTTTATCAAGTTCAACTAGTTCCTGCTGTTTTAAGGCCCTCTCTTGTACTAGCTCTTGTAGCATGACTTCTTTTTTTTGCTTCACTTCTTTTTTAAGTTTATCGTCAAATAGACTGACCCATGTTGTATTGGGTCTTAGAAAATTTGCAGTATATGGTACATGCTGCTTTGGCATGTCTTCTTCTACTGTCGCTTGTAAAACTCTTTTTTTAGAGGGTTTTCTTTTTCCACCAGGCATAAATCTAATCACTTATATAAATAAACAGAAATTATCTCATAAAATAATCTAAAATACACCACACTGATTTATTTTATTACTTAATTAGAGCTAAAAAGTCTTCTTCCGTGAGTATGTTAACCCCGAGCGCTTCGGCTTTGGTGACTTTGGAGCCTGGATCCTGACCTGCAATAACCGCATCTGTTTTACGGGATACAGAGCCTGAAACGCGCGCGCCCAAAGCTTGTAATGTTGCTTTGGCCTCATCTCGACTCATGTGTTTGAGTGTACCAGTAATAACTAATGTTTTGCCGTAAAAAGGATGAGTTTCATCCAGTGTTTTTGGCTGAGCAACAGGCCAGTGAACACCATACTCAATAAGATTATGAATGATCTCTTGATTGTGGGTTTGAGCAAAAAAGTGTGTCATGGCTTCTGCTGCAACAGGGCCGATGTCTTTTAAATTCATCAGCGTTTCACTAGATGCCGCTTTCAGTGCTTCAAGTGTTGGAAAAGCCTCGGTTAAAGCACGTGCACTGGCTTCCCCTATGTTTGAGATGCCAAGGGCATATAAAAAGCGAGCAAAGGTTGTTTTTTTGCTTTTTAAAAGTGAGGCTTCTAAATTGTCAGCCGATTTTGATCCCATGCGTGGCAGTGCTTTGACAGCACTCATATCTAACGCATATAAAGATGAAACATCTTTAATTAAGTCTGCATCAACGAGTTGGTCAATTAAGCCTTGCCCAAGCCCATCAATATCCATCGCTTTTCGTGAGGAAAAGTGCCAAATTTCACGTTTTAATTGTGCTTTACAAAAGAGTCCCCCTGTACATCGCGCAACGGCTTCACCTGGCAGGCGAATCACTTCAGCACCACAAACAGGACAATGTTTAGGTAATACAATAGTCTCAGTATTATCTGGGCGACGGTCAAGTATTACAGAGACCACCTCTGGAATCACATCCCCTGCCCGTCTAATAATCACTTCATCATGAATACGAACGTCTTTGCGTATAATTTCATCCATATTATGAAGTGTCGCATTACTCACAGTAACCCCCGCAACATTGACAGGTTTTAAGCGTGCAACAGGAGTTAAAGCACCGGTTCGCCCAACCTGAAAGTCAACCGACAAAAGAGTTGTCATCTCTTCATGCGCCGGAAATTTATGCGCACAAGCAAAACGCGGTGCACGTGCAATAAAGCCCAATTGATTTTGAGCATTAATACTATCAATTTTGTAGACCACGCCGTCTACTTCAAACGGTAAGTCATCACGTACAGAAGCTATATTTTGATAATAAGCAATGCAGCCTGTTAATCCTGTTTCAGCTTTTGTTTCATGAGGCACAGGAAATCCTACTTTTTTTAACCAAGCTAATTGTGCTAAATGGCTGTCAGGCCATTCAAAGTCATCCGAAGTTACACCAATACCATAACAGTAAAAGGCCAATGGTCTATCGGCTGTAATGCGTGAATCTAATTGTCGTAAGCTGCCTGCTGCTGCATTTCGGGGGTTTGCGAAAGTTTTAGTTCCGTCATGGCGCGCTTTTTTGTTGAGGGTTTCAAAGCCTGCTTTAGTCATGAAGACCTCTCCACGCACTTCAAGCATGTCAGGATAAGTATCTGTTAATAATTTTAAAGGAATGGCAGCAATGGTTTTAATGTTTTGTGTGATATCTTCACCGACATTGCCATCTCCTCTTGTTGCAGCATGCGTCAAAATACCTGCTTTATAGGTTAAATTAACGGCAAGACCATCTAATTTGGGTTCGCATGCAAAAACAAGTGTGCTTGGGTCTTGTTCTAGCTCATCACTGAGGCGCTTAATAAATCGTTTTAAATCATCTTCTAAAAAAACATTAGATAATGAGAGCATGGGTTTCGCATGTTGAATAGGCTTTAACTCTGTTGCGGGCGCAACACCGACACGTTGCGTGGGTGAGTCAGGCGTTATTTGATCAGGGTGTGCTGCTTCAAGTGCTTGAAGCTCCCGAAATGTTTTATCATAGACGATGTCTGGTACTAATGGCTCATCAAGTACGTAGTAATGATAATCATAACGCCTAATAAGAGCGCGTAAACTTTCAAATTGTTCTAGAGTAGCAGCGTCTTCCATTATCTATTATTATCAAATCACAAAGGTGGTAGCGATTGTATTGAAACCAAGAAAATAACGCTACTAAATTTTAAATTAGATTTGATTATTTATAATGGACTTTAAAATAATGAAAGAATTAACTTTACATGTTTTAAAAACAGCCCTTTTTTTCTTGGTTTTTACAGGGAATGCATATGCTGTTAATAATAACCCTGCAACGATAGATCATGTTGAAAATGCCATCGCAAAGGCATTGAAAACTGCTATTTATACGCCAGGAACAGCCATTAAGATTATTAATAATCAAATTAGCGGTGATTATGTGGCAGGTACGGGAATAGAAATTAGTAACGGCGTTATTTCAGCAAATGGTCAAATAAAACCTTATATAGGCACGGGTGCTATTGAAGTTGATTCAAGTACAAATATAATTGCAGCCAATTTTCAGGGATTAGCCGGTATTGTGGTCGATAACGATGCGGCTACCATTACAGGGTATACAGGAAGTAATGGTGTAACAGTGAATGGCTCGGTTGTCGAAGGAACTTACCAAGGGGCCGAAGGAATCACAGTGAGTGGCGGGACGATTACAGGGTATACAGGAAGTAATGGTGTAACAGTGAATGGCTCGGTTGTCGAAGGAAATTATCAAGGGGCCGAAGGAATCACAGTGAGTGGCGGGACGATTACAGGGTATACAGCAGGAGCAGGAATAGATATTACTGATTCAACGATTAGTTTGGCAAATTCAAACACTATTGTTATCGGTGATATTCTTGGTGGTGGTGTGGTGGTTTATGTTGATCCCAGTCAAACCTATGGATTGGTGCTTGCAACAACCGATCAAGCGGCAGGGAAAGTAAGGTACTCGGCGAACCTAAATGAATATGCTAATGAAACTGGGCTGGGTGGCGGACTCATTAATACAGCTGTATTACTTGCTAGAATCATGACAGATGATGGAACTAATACAGCAGCTTTTTATACATCTATTTGGTTTGCACGAAATGATGGTTCGCAGGCTTCAAATTGTACAACGCCGGTAACAGAAGAGACCACATGTTATGGTGGTTGGTTTCTGCCCTCTCTTTATGAATGGCAATATGTCACCACAAACATTACAACTATTAATACAGCTTTGCGTACTGCTGTAGGTGGATCAGAATTAACGAACGACCTTTATTGGTCTTCTACCGGAAATTATGCGACAGGGAATGATAGTACAAGAGCTTATGTAATTAATCCTAATGATGCTAGTTCGATAACGATTCGCACCATCACAAACGCTGATGGTTATGTTCGGGCAATGCGGAAGTTTTATATTTGATTTGGTGAGCGTTTTGTGTGCCAAACAGAACCGAACAGGCCTTAATATATAAAGTCTTGTTTGGTTCTGTTTTAAGAAGCATTCCAAAATCTGTGAGCAGTTAAAGCATGAGTGCAGCATATATAATCGGTTCTAATATGATTGTTTTTTTGTTAAAGTTGGTTAGTTAACATTAATTAAAAGGAACTAATTGTGATGCACTATATGACTACTATGGAAATGATAATGCTTCTTTGTATGCTGGTACCATTCGTTTTTATGGTAGTGCTTGACGGTAGCGCCTTAGCGGCGGTTCAGCCACCCGTTTTAGATGTTGACCCTTTACCGGTTACAAATGCCGCTATTTTTAATGTGAACTGGACAAAAGAAACCATGGGGCAGGATGGAGCGGACCGTATTCCAGGAGGCGAATACCAAC
>JAHZKF010000034.1 GCA_022600575.1 Gammaproteobacteria bacterium
ACGGAACCATCCTGAAAAAATGGAACTCATGATGTATGACCCCGTTATTCGTAAACATATATTGTTTAAAGAGAAAAAAGTGAAATAAATTATTTCACTTATAAAAAAACCCCGATTAATCGGGGTTTTTTTATGGGTTCATACATGGTTATTCACGATGATCATCCATTTTTTCCTTATGCTTAATAAGCTGCCTATCTAATTTACCGATCACTTCATCAATGGCTGTATACATACTCTCCGCCTCTGAATGCGCATGTAGCTCACTTTTTGGAATAAGTACTGTTATATCAACCATTTGCCTAAGTTTTTGAACATTAAAGGTCACATTGATTGATGTGATTCTATCAAAATGTCGCGATAATTTACTGAGTTTTTCTTCGGTAAATGCTTGTAACGCGTCCGTTATTTCTACTTGATGTCCTGTAAAATTAATTTGCATACAACAACTCCTTAGTTTTACTTAGTCAACTTCTATACAACAAAAAAATAAACTCTTACTTATAGTGTAATCCTTTTTCCTTGATTATCAATTAAACATTCACCTCTATTTGCAGTACAAACACACTCGTGGTAAATTAATAACCATGATAGAAACACAAATTACAATCATTAATAAGTTAGGCCTGCACGCACGTGCTTCGGCCAAGTTTGTCTCAACTGCCGGAAGGTTCATCAGTCAAATTGATGTCACCAAAGACAATAAAAAAGTCAATGGTAAAAGCATTATGGGTGTAATGATGCTTGCCGCCACTCAAAACAGTGAGCTCACACTCGAAATTAATGGCCCAGACGAAGAGAGCATGACCCATGCACTGGTTAGCCTTGTAGACAACCGTTTTGGTGAAACCGAATAAGAAAGCCGCTCAACCCTTTCGCTTTTTAGAAATACCTCTTCGCTTTCCGCGCACTTTTTTCAAACCAACAAGCGTTTGAAGTGGTCCTGAAAGCGCATAACCCAATGAAGCAACAAACAGAGTCACTGAAGGCGCTGCCGCAATTGTTACAAACAATAAAACTATTAAAAGCACATGAATAAATGGAATCTTACCTTTAAAGTCTAAATTTTTAAAACTGTAATATCGTATGTTACTCACTTGCAAAGCAGCTGCCAAAAGCAAAAAAACAATCGAAATCCAACCGACAAATAAACTCGCCCGGCCTTCGGTATAACAAAGCCACACAAAAGAGACCAGGACCGCAGCAGCGGCTGGACACGCTAACCCTTGAAAATAACGTTTATCTGCTGTTTCTAATTGCGTGTTAAAACGCGCGAGCCTCAATGCCACGGCAGCAGTATAAATAAATGCTGCAAGCCAACCAAATTTTCCAAGACGTTCAAGAACCCAACTATATAAAAGTACCGAAGGGGCAACACCAAATGTCACCATATCAGATAAGCTATCATACTCAGCACCAAAAGCAGTTTGTGTATTGGTCATTCGTGCAATGCGCCCATCCAACGCATCCCATACCATACCAACAAAAATAGCAATAACTGCTACATCATACTGACCTTTCAGTGAAGCAATAATTGAATAAAAAGCAGAAAACAAACTTGCCGTGGTGAGTAAATTAGGTAATAAATAAATACCGCTATGGGTGTTTTTTTGCTTCATTGCGCATTCCAGATCAACTGATTAAGTTCAAATACTACCATAACATCGCCCGAGATAACCATTCAGCCCCTACGAAAACCATGCAAAACATGATAAAATCGCCCCCCTGATATATACTATACACACTGACTTTATCTGTGGTTACTATGACAAAACCAATCAAACCTAAAAAACACGATAAAAAGATTGTGATTGAAGGCGTAACTCCCGAGGGTAAAGTATTCCGCCCAAGTGATTGGGCTGAGCGTATGAGTGGTGCACTCGCAAGTTTTAAAAACAGCCGTATCCATTATTCGCCATTACTGCAACCCAGTGTTAACCACGAAGGATACAAGTGTGTCTTGCTTGATCCTAAACTTAAAGAATCAAGTCCTCAAATTTATCAATCTATTCTAGACTTCGCAAAAGCAAACAAACTCAATATTTGCGACGAAGATGAATCCTCTGAACCTTCTGAATCCACTTAACTATTTATCCTGTCGCATTACCTTTGACCGTACCCATCACAGCAAAAAAACTATCTAGAGCATACTCTATGATATGAATTGTATTATCAAAATTTAGAGCAAAAATACCCGCCGCGATAAAAGTTAACCCCTTTGACCCCTCTTTCACACCAGGTTCACTCGAGTGCGCGAGCAAGACAGAACCTCGCACAAACCAAAGCACACCAGCTGTTTGAATAAAAAATTTAATGGCAGCCGTTAAATCATCTTCTTTTTCAGGTGAATACGCTAAAATATTAGTGCTTCCAAATGCTGTATTTGCCAAAACACTTAATGTTGTCGGTAAAAAAATTAGTCCTGCTCCCATCAATAAAAACATCACTGGCACAAATATCTTTTCTTGGGAATGAGACTGCGTACGCGCATCACCTATTTTATGAAATTTTCCCATTGCTGCCAGCACAAGCGCTATACCAAGCACATAACCAAAGCCCGATAACAACTCTTGTATAGGTGCGAGCGATTTACTTAAATTTGTAAAAATAGAAACCAAATCAGGCATAAAAACCCTATCCGTACTTGCAATTTAACGTCTTTAGACGCATATTTAGAGCCTTTCTCATTCAGCAAAGCACATCACTATGCAGGCTAACACCTTTACCATTACCTTGGAAGAGGCGTACATGATTACGCCTTCAGTAAAACATTTTGTTTTTACCCCCGCCACCCCTCTGGACTATATTCCTGGACAATTCATTACCATGCACATCAAACGTAATGATAAAATCATACGTCGAAGTTATAGTATTGCAAACGCACCACGCTCAAACCATCAATTAGAACTCGCTGCAGGTTTTGTTAAGGACGGACCAGGTACTGAGTTACTCTTTAACCTAAAACCAGGTGACCCGCTCGAAACCACTGGCCCGTTTGGCCGTCTTACTCTTAAGGACGAAGACCCAACACGCTATATTTTTGTCGCCACAAGCACAGGCATTACCCCCTATCGCGCCATGCTACCCGAGCTCAAAAAACGACTCAATGCAAACCCTAACCTTCATGTTGTTATCTTACAAGGCGTACAAACCCATGACGACTTACTCTATCATGACGAATTTTTAGCTTTTGCCGACCAAGTGCCTCGCGTCACTTATCGCGCACAATTAAGCCGTGCAAAACCTGCCGCACTCAACACAAACGAATACATAGGTTATGTACAAAGCGCCTTTCCAGAACTCAATTTGAACCCCGAAGAAGACATGGTTTACTTATGCGGAAATCCTGGTATGGTGGACGAGTCTTTTTCTGAACTTAAAGACCGAGGTTTTGCCATACAACGTATTGTTCGTGAAAAATATATCTCACGATAAATAGATTAAGTAACTTAAGGAGCTACACTCGTGACACATCATGACGAATTATCTAACACCATCGACCATTTATCTCATCCAGGGAAAGGCATTTTAGCTGCAGATGAAAGCAATGGTACCATTGGAAAACGCTTTGATTCCATCGGGGTTGAGAACACTGAAGATAACCGACGTGACTATCGCCTCTTACTCGCTTCGACAGAAGGTTTAGAGCAATATATTGGCGGTGTTATCTTATTTGAAGAAACATTTACTCATCAAGATAAAACAGGTAAATCTATTCCTCAGTTATTTGCAGAAAAAAATATTCTTCCTGGTATTAAAGTTGATAAAGGCTTAATTAATTTATCTAATACCGGTGGTGAAAAAATTACTCAGGGTTTAGATGGTCTTGAAGAGCGCCTCTTACATTTCAAAGAAAAAGGTGCCAAATTTGCAAAATGGCGTAACGTTTTTAGCATCTCAGAATTCACACCAAGTCTCGTCGCTGTAAAAGCGGGAGCTGAAACCCTCGCACGTTATGCTGCTACCTGTCAAAATGTAGGCATTGTACCCATTGTTGAACCTGAGTTGCTTATCGATGGCAATCACGGCATTGAACATGCAGCTGAAGCAAGTGAAGTGATTCTACATGAAGTATTTGATGCTTTATTTCTACACCAAGTTGCCCTCGAGTGCATGATCTTAAAACCGAGTATGATTACCTGTGGAAAAGAAAATACACCTTTTAGTACACCTGAAGAAATTGCCGAATACACCCTAAGCGTTTTTAGAAATCAAGTCCCTGCTGCGGTGCCTTCTATTAACTTCTTATCAGGTGGGCAAACACCCGAACAATCGATCATTAACCTAAATGCAATGAATAACTTTGGCGCACAACCCTGGATGTTAAGTTTCTCTTATGGGCGTGCCCTCCAAGAAGCATGTTTAAAAACATGGGCAGGCCGTGAGGACAATATCTCCAACGCTCAAACGGCTTTACTAAAAGCTGCTGAGGCAAATAGTTTAGCTGCTTGTGGTGAATATAACGCAAATAACTAGTACATCCTCGAAAAGCAGTATGTTTAAGCTTAAATGCTTTAAACATGCTGCTATCTTCGCTCATCTAGACAAAGTTAATTAATTCTGTCAAAATAGCCTTTTGTTCTTCACTATTTTTATTGCATGAAAAAAGTCCTCATCCTTAACGGGCCAAATTTAAACCTACTGGGTTTACGTGAGCCTGAGTATTATGGCACCCAGACACTTGAGCAATTAAACCGCGTACTTTTTTCTATCGCTAAACAAAATAACCTTTTACTTGAAGACAAACAAAGTCAATCGGAATCAACACTGATTACAGCAATTCACGAAGCATATGAAAACAAGACGGACTACCTTATTTTTAACCCAGCGGCATTCACACATACAAGCATTGCCCTTCGTGATGCGCTCCTTGCCGTCAAGATTCCCTTTATTGAAGTACATATTACAAATCTTTTTTCCCGAGAAACCTATCGCCATACGTCTTATTTTTCAGATATTGCACGCGGTACCATCTCAGGCCTTGGCACCTACGGCTATCATTTGGCCTTAGAAGCTATTATCCATGAATTTACTAACATCATTGAGTGAGAAAACACCCTATGGACATTCGAAAAATTAAAAAACTCATCGAACTACTGAACGAAACGGGTATCTCAGAAATTGAGATCAAAGAAGGTGAAGAATCACTTCGTTTAACGCGAAATGCAAACCAAAACCAGGCCCAAACCATTACAGAACATGTGATAACTGCACCTCCTGCGATACAAGCAGCACCAACGCCTCCACCACCTACTGAACCCAAAGCACCTTCAATGCCAAGTGGACACCAAGTGCACTCACCAATGGTCGGAACCTATTACGCAGCTTCATCCCCCGACACCCCACCCTTTGCGACCGTCGGTCAAACCGTTGCTGTAGGGGATACTTTATGTATTGTTGAAGCCATGAAAATGTTTAATGAAATCGAAGCCGACAAAGCAGGCGTTATCAAAGCTATCTTAGTCTCAAATGGTGATCCGGTTGAATATGACGAACTACTCTTCATCATCGAATAGGAGATCACGAATATGTTAAGTAAAATTGTGATCGCCAACCGTGGTGAGATTGCACTACGCATCTTGCGTGCCTGTAAAGAACTTGGCGTTCAAACGGTTGCCGTACATTCAGATGTAGACAAAGACTTACTTCATGTACGCCTTGCAGACGAAACGGTCTGTATTGGGCCTGCAGCATCGGCTAAAAGCTATTTAAATATCCCAGCCATTATTTCAGCGGCTGAAGTCACCGATGCAGTCGCTATTCATCCTGGATATGGTTTTTTATCTGAAAATGCAGACTTTGCCGAAATTGTTGAGCAAAGTGGATTTCGTTTTATTGGGCCAAGTGCAGAAACCATTCGTTTAATGGGAGATAAAGTCTCTGCTATTCGTGCTATGAAAGAATCCGGTGTTCCTTGTGTTCCTGGCTCAGATGGCCCACTGACCGATAACGACGCCACTAATTTAGCACTCGGTCGTGATATTGGCTATCCTGTTATTATTAAAGCTGCTGGTGGTGGTGGTGGACGCGGCATGCGTGTGGTTCATAGTGAATCTAATTTGTTAAACGCCATTGCGTTAACTCAAAGTGAAGCTAAAGCTGCTTTTAATAATCCTGTCGTCTACATGGAAAAGTTCTTAGAAAATCCGCGTCACATCGAATTCCAAGTCTTAGGTGACGGTAAAGGAAACGCTATACACCTAGGTGAACGCGACTGTTCCATGCAACGCCGACATCAAAAAGTCATTGAAGAAGCACCCGCTCCCGGTATTACCCCTGAAATGCGCGACAGCATGGGGCAATGTGTCGTAGATGCCTGCCGTAAATTACGTTACCGTGGTGCCGGTACATTTGAATTTTTATATCAAGATGGCTGCTTCTATTTTATCGAGATGAATACACGTATTCAGGTGGAACACCCTGTCAGTGAGTACATCACAGGTGTTGACCTCATCAAAGAACAGATTCGCATGGCGAGTGATCTACCTCTCACCTTGACACAAGACGATATTACCTTTGACGGACATGCCGTAGAATGTCGTATTAACGCTGAAGATGCCAAAACATTTATGCCCTCCCCTGGAAGAATTAATTTATTACACCAACCTGGTGGACCTGGCATTCGTTTTGACTCACATATTTATGGCAGTTATACCGTTCCCCCACATTATGACTCCATGATTGGTAAGCTCATTGCTCATGGAAAGACCCGAGATGAAGCCTTTGCACGCATGCGAAATGCACTCGATGAAATTATCATAGACGGTATTAAAACCAACCTTGATTTACATCGCAAGCTAATCAATGACAAAGGGTTTATGGCCGGTGAAACCAATATTCACTATTTAGAGTCACTGCTAAAAGAGAGCTAATCATGTTCGAGTTACACATTAAGCCTTGTCATGCAGAACACGTAGAAGCGATTTCTGAACACCTTGAAGTCAACGGTGCACTATCGGTTACTTTGGTTGATCAAGAAGACAACCCCATTCTTGAACCAGGTCCAGGCGAAACCCCACTTTGGCGTTATTCAATTGCTGAAGCCCTCTATGCCAGTGCCATTGAAGCCGAAGCGGCTTGGCAGACCTTACTCATCAAATATCCCAACCTCTCCCATACCCTTAAAGCCATACCCAATCAAGATTGGGTCCGTGCTTGCCTAGATGATATCAAACCACTTTCATTCGGAAAAAACCTGTGGATTTGCCCTTCAAATCACACGCCACCAAAACCCGATGCGGTGAATATCATGCTCGACCCAGGGCTTGCCTTCGGTACTGGTACCCACCCCACCACATCACTTTGTTTAACCTGGCTTGATGGGGTAACCCTTGAAGATAAACTCATCATTGATTATGGCTGTGGCTCTGGTATTTTAGCACTCGCTGCTTTAAAACTCGGTGCGCACCTTGCCTACGCTGTTGATTTAGACGATCAGGCCTTGATTGCAACCGAAAGCAATGCGCTAAAAAATAATATTTCAGAGAAAAAAATATCACTCTCAAAACCGGAAGCACTTGTAGAGCCGGTTGATCTTTTATTAGCTAATATTTTACTCACGCCACTTTTAGCCCTTAAATCACGCTTTGAAGCACTCTTAAAGCCAGGCGGCACACTTGTACTATCTGGTGTTTTAGCAACACAAGTTGAACAACTCATCAATACATACAATACGCCCGAATGGACACATCAAAACACGCAATACGAAGAAGAGTGGGCCATGCTGGTTTTTGAAAAAAATGATGCTTAATCAACATCTCTTCATTTTAATTAGAAACCGTCGTTGCAAGAACTGTAAGCGTAGCCTGCGTTCTACTCTCTACAGATAGGTGTTGGTGCCGTACTCAACTTTAGCCGAAAGATCTCACCATTCATTTCAATCGTATCTCCTGCAACCATCTTTTTTCTTTTCTGTTTTTCTATTACGCCGTTTACCAATACAATACCCGCAGCTATCATATCCTTAGCTTCTGCTCCACTTGAGACGATCCCTTCAAATTTAAGAATTTTAAAGAGTTCGACTGGTTCTTTATTAATGAAAACATCTTTCATATTATTAATTACTCCAGTAATGACGAATTGTCGCAATTTTTGCTGTTAACGTTAACACTTTTTCAGGTGGACGCCCAATAACAGCTTTGTTTTTATAAACGACAATAGAGCGTTGCATGAATCTATTCAAACTATCTAGGGCAAAAGGCAAGCCCTGCCCCCAGAAACTACTTGTTCCTATTTAGACATGTCCGCTTTTTTAGTGTACAGTTGATTTCTTTAATTCCAAAGAGATCTTAAATGAGTCACTTTAAAGCCAAACGTGTCCGTACCTTTCTTTTACCTTGTTTTGCTCTTTTACTTTTACCTGGTTTTAGCTTCGCGGCAAATAATATTGCTCCACCCAAAAATGTGATTGGCTTTTTCCAATCTTATGATTCAGAAGAAACATGGCTTTTTAATGGTGAAAATGAAAGCTTAGCCAGTTCTGGATATACAATCTTAGTCGATGCTTTTTGGACCAACTATCCTTTTTGTTGGGGTGATGGTCGTGGCACACCTGGTTTAGGTAGTCCGATTCCTTCTTGTCTTGGTGTTATCAATGCACCAGGTCCTGGCACAAGTTATTCACTTTACGATGCCTTTTGGCTTGATTATCAAGGAGCCGCTGCTCCTCGTGATGCAGGTGAAGCCTATAATAATTATTGGACATCTTTTCACACTTCAGGACCTGGCGTCATTAGCAAACTTCGCACTAACATAGAAAAAACAGCTGAAAATACGCTTAATCATCAAAAAATAAAGTTATTAGCTGGTATTGGTGGCTGGAATATGGGCGGCTCATCTGCTGATAACCCCGTCATGCCAATGCCACCAGAGGTGCCTGCCTGGGCGGCGTTGCTATCTAATCCTAGCGCTTTTGCTAATGCCATGAATGATATCGTCAATTTAAAAGTTAATGGTGTTACCCTATACGATGGCATTGATATTGATATTGAAACGCTATACGGCGAAGGGTGTGAAAACGAAACCTGTACAATAGCCGATAAAGATAAAGCTCTCGATAACTTAGTTTCAGCACTAATAATATTTAAAAAACTAGCACCCAACGCCATCTTATCGACCTCACCAAGAGCCAGTGATATAGCCTGTTTAAAACAATATTGTTATTGGAATAGCAATGAAGGTTTGGGTTTTATGGGGGAAGCCCTACAACAACTAGCAAAAAGTAATGTGTATTTTGATCACATTAACCCTCAGTTTTATAACGATGATGGCCGTCGAAATATTCCAAACGGACAAAGAAATGGGCCCATTTCTTATGGTGAACAGGTCCCTGAAATTTTAGCAAAGCTTAAAGAGACAGGTGCTATTGGGGTAAATACATCTATAAATATTGGTGTTTTAAATCAAACAAACAATTACCAAACGGACACAGGCGGGGCTGATAGCCTTAATAACCCTGGCGTCGCAAAAGAGTCCATCAATGAGTTATGGACCTTACTAAAAACAGATAGCGCTTTAATTAATAGTGGTGTCGAAATCGATGGCCTTATGACCTGGTCCGTTAACCTAGCTTTAAATGGAAGCGGTATTGGGGGTAATGTTAGAAGCTTAACATCGCCTAAAAACGATGTTCCCCCCTATAATTGGCCTGCAAGCCTATTTGAGAGTAATGGAAAACACTAGATTTGACCCCAGAAACTGCTTAAGCAACTTTCCTTAATTTTAAATAACGATTTAATTTTTCCAAGCATGCATGATAGTGATTTAATAATGCTTTTTGATTAGCAGCCCCCATAAAAATACGACTGACAAGATAACTATAACTGTCTTGCTCTGGAAGATCTGATAAATACATACCAGGTGTTACCTCCAATTGAATTTTTGTCCCGGGAATAGCTGCTTCAATGGCTGCTATTTCGGCCTCATTTGGAATGGCTTCAACTTCTGCATTTTGAAAAACCCGATAAAAAAATACAGCTGCCACATCAAAATCCTCACATTGCTTCTCTATTTTTGGTAAGCGGCCCAACGCTAGATTAAGTGCAATTTGGTGATTAGAAATGCCTTCGACCTGATGAAACAGTGCGCTGTAAACCACTGAAACACGTGGGTTTACTTCAACTAATCGCAATGTATTTTTTGTTTTATCCCAAAAAAAATCAATATTAAAAGCTGCATTATCAAACCCTATCGATTCTAAAAAACGTTTTGAAATATTGGCCATTTCTTGCTGTACAGCTTCAGGCACAATAGATGGATATTGATAGGCAGAAAAAGCCGAACTATTAGGATAACAAGGAGAGTCGATAACGCCATGCACATAAAATTGACCACTTTGCATACTGCCTTCTAAGGTGCACTGATGCCCACTTAATAATTCTTCTGCTAAAAAATGATAGCCCGATACTGAGCGTACTTCATCAGGCATATCAAGTGATAACTGAGTGAGCAACTGATCAAATGGCCGAGTAATACGATAAATATTTTTACGAATAATAGGTAGCGCATGCTCCAAATCAGCTTTACTTGAAATTTTAAATCCTAAGTGTGATGAATAAGACTTAACCGGCTTAATCCAGAAAGGGTAAGACAAAGGAATATTGTCATAAGAGATTGCATCAAAGGGATCAAATAAAGAAAAAGCAGGAATATATTCTGGAATAGACGCGCGCTGAGACAACCGACTCCAATATTTATGTTCACATTGAATCGAATGATCGATTGATATCGATGATAAACCAAATTTTTCATTTAAAAGAGGCACCATCACGCTCACAGGAAAGTCAATATAGCCCATAATGCCATCAATACTTCCGTTAAA
>JAHZKF010000035.1 GCA_022600575.1 Gammaproteobacteria bacterium
ATGACTAAACCTATCGTCTGTGTTAACTTCAATGATCTTTTGTCTGTTGCAATAGAAAAAATGGCGCTATTAAGTGTTAATCATATTCCTGTTTTAGAAGGAAAAAAGTTAAAAGGCATGATTAGTCGCATGGATATTTTAAATTACGCTGACGATGAGGCTTGTGGTATTGAAAAAATCATGACAAGTGATCTAACTGTTCTATCTGAAACTGATACAATAAGAACAGCAGTTAGAATACTCACCACCAACAGTTTTAATAGTTTACCAATTGTTAATAGTGACAATGAACTGGTTGGACTCATTACCTCTAAAGATTTACTTGGATATTTATTAGAACAGTACTAGGGGCTCTAGAGACTACTTTCTTCCCTACGTACCCTGCTTTATGCAGGGTATCAGTCAAATTGACATTTAAAACACTGGATGGCCCGAACAAAGGACCTCTGTAAATCATAATAAAGCAGAAGCTAGAACGAAAGAGAACAAGGCCTCCTTTATTTGTCATCTTCTGCTTTGTTCTTCACCCAGTAATCAGGAGGTCCTCCTCCAGGCGTTGGTCTTTGCGATAATGGGCTCAAATGATAAGCAGACCCTTTTTCGTTACGACCAGAACCCTCTGATTTTTTTTCTCGCTCTAAAAGCTTAGTTTGATTGATTGTATCGATGAGCACTTTATCCTTAAATATAAAAAACAAATCGCTTTGATGACTGCTATTGCCTTTGTTGATCTCACATTTACACGTCACAAATAAAGAGGCATCGGTTTGTTCTCTAAATTGAGCAATGATTTCTTTTTCTGACGTATCCATGACATTAACCATCACTCGAAAAATCAATCCATTTGAGATATTAAAATCAACATTACCTTCCGCATATTGAGCATAAGCAACAGAAATACCCTCATAATTTACTTCATGTAACAATTTATCATTGTTATATATTCTATAAATCACTTTTTTCTTTGCATCTTCATTGAAAGCTGATTTTTTTCTTATCAAAAGTTTGGCTTCATTTAACCCATTCATTTCAGCAATCAGCTTTTCTTCACCCCTTGCATACTGTTCGGTTATTTTATAATTCACATTCAATTCCAATAACAAAGCGTTGATAACGTCAGCTTAACATAGACAAGCAACTTAGTTTTTATGCCCGCCTATGGCTAAAAGCCATTCTTCCGAGGGTAAAATCAGTTTTCGTTCTTTTAAATCAAAAAATCCAAAAGTCAGTTTAGCTCGGCTGCACAAAGCGCCTTGTTCATCTAAAATATCTTGCCGCATCACAGCAATCTTTTTTTGATAAGACAAAACCTGTGACTCAATGGTAATACGTTTCCGTAGCGTTAATTCTCTTAAAAACTTAATATGACATTCCAAAATAACAGGACCCATTTTTCGCTTACGAATGTCTTGTAAACCAAAACCATGTGCGGTTAAAAGATCCCAACGTGCCTCTTCTAATAAAGCAAGATAAGTCGCATTATTAACATGCCCAAACGTATCCAAATGACTTTCTTTAATCAATAGTTCATATTTAAATACTTCAAACTGACTCATACCAAAACCACCCCCATATTTTAGATGATTTACTGTATCAAAAATATGAGGGTAAAACGTTACTTTAACGTACTTCATTTATTCCAAATAAGTGATTAAATCAGCCAGTTAACTCACTCTACCGAGCTAGAACATGGTGAATTTTAAGATAAAAAGCACAGAATGTATTGTTTCCTAATATGTTAGAAGTGAGAAGACACTTGCGTATCAAAGAAATCATTTCCAGGATTACTCATCGCACCCTGCTCTCTTAAATAGTCCTGAACCTCTGGTAGGTTAGTTGCCATTGCCAAATCAAACGGTGCTTTATTCTGACCATTTGGCGTGTTAATACCTTCTGGATAAGCTTTAAGGCATATGCGAACCATTTCAGATGACCCACGACCTGCTGCTAAGTGAAGCGGTAAATTCCCATCGTTATCAAGCAAAGCGGGCATCCCTTCTTGCTCAAGCAATTGTTTCACAACCCCAAGTCGCCCATTTAAGATAGCAACATGAATAGGCGCACTTCCAACTTCATTTTCTATTGAAAGCAAATCAGCATTGTCTTTAGTTGATATCATGTCATCAACTAAATGACTAAAACCATTTTTCGCCATTCGATGTAATACCGTGTCTCCTGAACGATTTTGGTGGGCTAAAAAACTTGAAGAATACGGTAATAATTCTCTAAAAATAGCCTCTTTATTGTCCTTTAATGCTGTATTATTAGTAGCTGGAAGAAACAAAGCGCTATACAACGGATACTCTAGCTGTCCGTTCATCTCATGCGCGAGTGCCTCCCCTTCATCAGTTGCCAATAAACGTTTCACCTCAGGCAAATCACCTTCTATTGCCGCACGGTGAAGTGGGGTCATGCCATCTTCAGATTTTGATTCAGCCATCATATCCTCACAATATCATTCATTTTATTGGTTATTAGGTCTTATATTTTGCTCGTCATCTAATCCTGCATCATCTAGTTTTGGCTCTTCTTTTGCAAATTTTTCTTTAAATTTAACAAATGCCTCTTTAGAATTAGTAGGCTCTGGCGTTCCGCTTACAGTTTGCCCCGCTAAACGACCAAATAAACTTGCGTCCTTTGCCATTACCTTTAAAACGGCTTTCTGCGGCTTTGTTTTTCCGTCAGCAATAGAAGTACGCTCTATAATAGGAACCGCCAAAACAGCCTCCTCAATTTGAGCCCCTTTCTCAGCCATGCCAGGTGATGTACCCATTTTAAAAGTATGAATCATGTCTTTTATTGCTAAAAACTGATCATGATTTTCTCGAAACATAAATTGCATCGTACTTAATTCGGCTTGAATGCTCAATAATGCCTCTTCAGTATGAGCGTTTTCTATGGCTTCACGCTGTTCTAAAATAAAAGCTGTCATCAATGGATCTTCTGGATTAATCTTAAAATGTTCTAACCCTTTCAGTGATTGATACACATCTATCTTGAGTCCAACCAACTCTTCGTGTGCAAAAGAAAATTGAACTAAATCAGGATATTCAATGAATGCCAATGCCTCAACCAGTTCATGTAATGTAATACGTGCATCTGGATCAGGGTTAATTAATTGTTTGATGGTGTGTTTTAGCTGCCCTCCTTTGGCCGTTTGAAACACGTCTGCTGAAAAATCTAGTTTATCAACATCATTTAAAGTACCCGTTACTTGCCCTTTTGCATCAAACGTCATAAATGCGGAATCTCTACAACCTGACAAGTATTGATATAAATCCTTACCTAACATATAAGCATGCATTTTATTCACATCAATCGCGGGCTGTGTTTCATTAAGTGTCGCTAACTCAGGGGGACTCATATGTGGAGAACGACAAGGCGCATAAAACTTGTTTTGCTCATCGTTTAAATCAAGCACTCTGATTGACTTAGTAATCGGATCTCCATATTCATCTACTGTCTGAACCTCAGCTTCATGGGTATATAAAAACCCTTTTTTATCCGCAACACGTAATTCACCAAACGCATCAACCAACCAATTCCCATTTTTCATATCTGTAAAGCAACAACCATCTTGCTCGATGCCTTCTAAGGCCCTTGCCATTTGAAGGTATCTATAAATGACCGTATCTAACTTTTTCTCTTGTGTATCCTGATTTTTAGCATCATTCTTAAGATCACCGGCCTCATGAAACTCAGTAAACAATATGGTTCTTGTGGTTCGCTTACCATCAGCAGGATTGGTACACATCGCTTCTCTTTCAGAAACGTCAGCTGTAAACACTCCTGCCATACTATGCGCTCTTAAATGCGCAACCGCATCTTTTGGCACGCCCATTCTGTTATCTATTTTCAAAATAGATTTCTTATTTGTTTGTTTATCCAACACTTTAAAGTTTGTTGAATTATGTCCTGAAAAGGTCTCAATTTCATACCTTGATAAGACTTGTCTGAACGCATCTCGACCTGGTTCATTCTCAGCAAAGAGTGTGTCAGCTAATTTCTCTTGTGTGAAATTAGGTTCTAATAAAATACGTAAAAGCTGATCCGCTTTGTCTGGATCCATAATGGCTAGATACTCAGGAAAACTTAACGCTGCTTCGTTAGGTGATACACCTAATGCTGCACGCTCAGCTTTAATGGCGTTAAATAAATTTTTATGAATTTGTTCATGATAATCAGGAAAAAAACTCTTTACATCATCCGGATACGTGCGATCCATTTTATCGACTGCTTTTTCAAGCACCGCTAAAGCCTCTAGGCGCTTTTCATTGGTTGAGGCTTGATTATATGCTGCAATAAGCGCATCAATTTTTGCTATATCAGGAACTAGGGAGTTCTCAAATTTAATACTATAAGCCCGAGCCTTGGGAGGCTTCTCAGGCAAAACAATGTTAATTGCCCCTATTAAATTAATCGGCATTTTTATGTGCCTCAAAATAGATCATACTTTAAATATAGGTCAATTTTATGAAACCTGTTTTCAAATCAATAAAAACTTAAAGAAGGAAACTTGACGACCTTAATATATGTACTAATATTACACATGTAGATACATTTTTAACTCTTTAGAGAGTGCTGTAAAGGAGAACATCATGAACAAAACATCTATATTATCTAAACTAATGATGGGAGCTGCATCATTAACCTTAAGTGCTGGCGTTTGGGCCACCTCATCAACTGATATGGTGACCGATCCAATGAACGACCTTTGGGGAACAACCGTCAACACCACAAAAACAACCGCTGATTGGAGCATGGACTGGGGCATGGACAAAATGAACTTAGGCATGGATAGAATGAATGACCCAGAATATCTTGTCACCGATAAAGACAATCAAAAAGTTAAATTTTTGGATGGTGTCGATAAAGGCCGAATGGTGTCTGACGACGGTGCTATGAGAAATAGCATGGATTGTATGAAAGGAGATACCATTACCAATCTAAAAACGAAAAAATCAGGTGTTATCAAAGGGGTAAAACATCAAGGTACCATGGATGTGGTCGCTCCTAGTGGTAAGACTGTTCGTTATCAATATGTAATCTTCAAAGTAAAACCTGTAAAATAAACCCAAAATCAATGGGAGCGTATTAACACGCTCCCATTGATGCAGTATTTGAGTCACAAGTGCCAGTATTTCCATAAGGAACCTCAGACACACCATAAATCGTATTTGGATGAGCGCCATGTAAAGGCATTTCATTTTCGCGACGTTTTTTAAATTCATCATAAAAAGGCATCAGACGGTCTCTATAATATTGTCCAGAATAACCTTGAACAGATACTAATAAATCATACAACTTATTAAAAAGACCAAGCTCATTCAGTTTCTCAAAATATGCAACACAATGTCTGGATTGCAACATAATATTCACTTGATTGTATATTTTGCCAAGGCTTATATGGCTTATAAAAGGATTTTGATGACCACTAAATATATCTTTGATAGCATGCTGGCAATCCTGAGATAAAGTAAAGCCTTCATCCACCATCATTTTTACAGCTCTAAAAATTCGACGTGGATCATATAAAAAACTCTGCTGAGGATCGACAATAGAATGATATTGCTTATTATGTATATCAACCCCTGCATAAATGCCCGGCGTATATACATATGTAAGCGATCTAAGCGATAAATACCTTGCCCCAGCTGTACAGTCAAGCTCACTTGCATGTTGCTGAACTGTTTTTAAAGAAATAACAAACTCTAGAGTTAAACCTTGCCAAAGGATAGGAATAACATACCTGTCTTCGTTCCGATAACCATATGCACCTGTATGTTGATCAACAACCGTCACCTGTGCACCTTGACTGACAAACAAATTAATCAAGGCGTATACCTTGTTACCATCTTGTTCCATGCTACAGGTAGGTAATAAAATATCTAAATCATTTGGGTACCGTTTATATTGAGCACTTCCATATAAATAACCGTTACAATTCATCATGTTAAAATTACTTGAAATACCTCGCAGACGTGCATACATACCTTCATCTTGAGTAAAACAAATTGGCAACTCTGCACCACGCCATACTTTGGCATCTAATTTTAATTCTGCATATTGCGTGTCTAAAATATCAAACCTATCAAGCTGAGTTGAAGGCAATGGAGGGCGTTTTAAAGGCGTCACAATCGACACAGTTTTAATTTCAGTGTTCAATATTTCATTATCATGTGGGCTCAGTATGCTCTTAAAACGACCTGATTGACCACTTAAAACAGATAAAGGCGTTTCTCTATCTGTATCACCCAAGGAAGACAAGCACTGACTACTATCAGACTGTGACAATTGGGAATCAATACGCGGTGTTACTGATAAACATGGTGTAGAAGATGCAATACTGACTGTGTTTATCTCACTCGTAAGTGAACTAAACGTTCGATCTTCGTCATATGCATTTGCATCTACATATTGTTTTAATAAGGCTACTATTTTATGGTGGCCATTTTCGGTTGCCGCCTGAATTGCTGGATGTTCTAAACTATCTAGATGCGTCGCAACCAACACATTTCTTAATAACGCTTCGGTTATTTGCTCTAAACCCATTTCACAAGCTAACGTTAAAGCCTCATTATGATTAAAATGAGCTTGTTGCTGAATCACAGGGACCCGAAGCATTCTGTAAACCAGTGGATAATACCCAGATTTGATTGACTCACTTAGTAACACTTGAACATGCTCTGCTATTAAACCATCAAATTCATCATAATGTTTTAACGCTCTAAAATATTCTAAATTTCGCTTTTTAATTGCATCAAATAATATTTGCGCATCACATTTAAATAACGAGACAACCTTGGTGTCGGCTTCTACTTTCTTAGTTTCTTCTGTTCGACTCACCTCTGCTATAACAGTCGATGCTACTGGAACACTGGTTGTAACAACGGCTTGCGCATCTATTTCAACTTTAACTGGCGTTTCTATTTCTGGTGAGTACAGTCCTTCTGCTATTAAATAATCAACTAAAACCTGCTCATTTTTAGCCTGTAATACGTTGATATATACTTTTTTCTGCGTTGGTGTTAATTCGCTCCATAATAATTTTAAGATAGTCGAATTACGCCTTATCAATACAATATCTAATGCCGAGAATTTATCTTTCCTGGGTTTTAATGCCGATAGATTATATTTCTTTAAACACCACTCAACCAGGTCATTAAGGCCTTCTTCACAAGCAAGGTGAAGCAGCGTTGATTGTTTCCCATCAAGGTTTGTCACTTTAGGATTGAATCGTTGAACAAACTCAATTACTTTTTGTGATTCGTGCCGCCTAATCAAAATACACAATGCTGTTTCATTTAGGCCATTCATTTCATTTATATTTAATTCATATTGCGTGACAAGATTTGAAACATAATCCATATCAAAATGAATACAGGCTAATTGCAAAGGCAGCATACCATCTATTTCTTTGTTTAACTCACCTAAGTCATCGGCACAATAGATAGGAAGCAATGCCGACAATTGGTTAATAGAAGAGAGGCGTATTCCTGTATCTCTTCTGGTCTTCGCCGTTCTTTCGATATATTCAATACACAGCTTACTGAGATCTCGGTGTGATTCTCCATGAGACAACGCGATATCTAACATTGTATTACCGTCATTATCTTTACAAGCTAGTTTAATTTGATGACTATCTAATCCTTCTTCTACCAACTCAAAAAAATTATGTTCTGCTAAATAATGACCATAACCTTTTCCATCTTCTGTTCTCGCATCAACCTGAAGGACTTCGAAATCAGATTCAACATTCAATAATTCATCAAGAATACACAGACTACCTGATTTTGCTGCTAGCAATAATGGTGGCAACCCCTCTTTACTTTTATCTGTTATTTCAAAATACTCGCCTCCAAGCAACCAAAGAAACGACGCTAATGCATCATGCTCAATGACAATTTGAAATATTGTTTTACCATCCTGGAAAGTATCTCGATCTATTTTTAAAGCAAATTGTGACGCAAAATAATCCCCTGTATCAGGCTCATCATGTATAAATGCAAACACAGCCAAATGATTTCCATCAGGTCCAGGTAGGGAAAAGTCAACCCATGCTGAAATATGACCAAGTAATGCACATTGCTTTTTCTCTATTGCCCAATGAGCAAGGTTAAAACCATCTTCAACTGTCAACTCAGAAAAAGATAAACCTTGTTGTTCTAGTCTACGTACAGCAAATTGAAATACTTTTTCATTTGCTGCAAGAATGGCTTTATGGAAAATCGTTTCGTTGTCTTCCGTTCGAAGGGATACATCTATTTCTTGTTCAAACGAAAAATCAATAATGTCTTCTCGTTCATACTCAACTGCATACATCAATGGCGTTACACCAACAAAATTAGGAATATTAATATCATAACCGCTGGTTACTAATGTACGAAAAAGAATAGGATGATTATGAATTGCTGCTAAATGTAAAATCGTATTGCCTGAAATATGATGCATTGCAATCGCATCAATAAAATACGAAACATCCGGTGAACCTAAATTATCTTCTATATATTGCAATATATTGGTTGAAGCAATATCACATAAAAATTCATCTGGACTGTTTAGACCACCGCTATTGCGTATGATCATACCGCAATCTTCTAAAAGCCAACGTAAAAAAAGAACGTCTTTGTTTTTAAATGCTTTTTCTATGAGATTTTGCTCTAAAACAGAAGGCATTTCTACCGTTAAACCAGCTTGCTTTAAAAAACTTAAAAATTGAAGTCCGTTAGCATCTAATTTTTGATATGATAAATAGCAAAATAATGCCGGTAGATTATCTGGTGATGACGCAACTTGATGCATCTCATTAATCAATGAAACCTCTTTAAGAAAATCAAAAGTTTCACGTTGCTGTGAATCATTATATGTCTTATACAGCCCATTAAAAATAGCAATGACTTTAATCAAATATGGCGAAAGGCCATCGTCTTTTTGTGTAGCAACACTTTTGTTATGAGATTTACTTTTTCTTCCTTTAGCCATAGAAAAGTACATCCAAATATTTAAAAGGCAGTTATTATGCCATAATAATCAAAAAATATACAGATATTTTTTTATGTTTTTTTACTCAAAAATACCCCCTTTACGAAACGAGTCATTAAGCACTAATATGGTATTTTAGGAGGATAAAATGCCAACTAACACCCCCTACAAATCAAAATACACTTATAAAAGCTTATTCACTCACGCAAAGAAACATCACTTAGACTGGCCCAAGCTTTGGGAATCTAAAGAGCCTAAGCCTACATACGACGTCATTATTATTGGTGGTGGCGGCCACGGACTTGCCACCGCATACTACTTAGCTAAAAATCATGGCATTACCAATATCGCCATTATCGAAAAAGGATGGCTTGGTGGTGGCGCAACTGGTCGTAATACCTCTATTATTCGCTCTAATTACCTTTGGGACGAAAGCGCCCATCTCTATGACTTTTCTCTACAACTCTATGAAACCTTATCTCAAGAACTCAATTTCAACACCATGGTCTCACAACGTGGTGTCCTTAATCTTGCACACAACCTAGGCGAAATTCGCACCTCTAAGCGTCGTATATATGCCAATAACCTCAATGGAATCGATGCGGAATGGCTTGATACCGAAGGCGTTCAAAAAGTCTGCCCCATACTCAACACAAATCAAGATGTTCGCTACCCTATTCTTGGTGGTACGTATCAGCGAAGGGGTGGTATAGCACGTCATGATGCCGTTGCATGGGCTTATGCGCGCGCTGTAAATAACTTCGGTATTGATATTATTCAACACTGTGAAGTGACCGATATGATTATCGAAAACAATCAAGTCAAAGGTGTTCAAACCACTAAAGGACCTATTGCGAGCAACAAGGTAGGCATCGCCGTTGCAGCGCACGCCTCACATGTTGCTGGCATGGCAGGCCTTAAACTCCCAACCCAAACACATCCCTTACAAGCCTACGTATCAGAACCTGTTAAACCCATTTTGAATTGCGTGGTCATGTCGAATGCTGTTCATGTTTATTTGAGCCAAACAGACAAAGGTGAGCTCGTTATGGGGGCTGGTGTTGATAAATACATTGGTTACAAAATGCACGGTAGCTTCTCCATCATTGAAGACCAGTTAGCCGCTTGTATGCAGCTTTTTCCACTGTTTAGTAAAATGCGAATGATGCGAACCTGGGCAGGTCTTGTCGATACTAATCCTGATGCCTCACCCATTATCGGAAAAACACCCATTGACGGCCTTTATATTAACTGTGGCTGGGGAACAGGAGGATTCAAAGCAACACCAGGTGCTGGATATGTCTATGCACACACCATTGCTAATAATGAACCGCATAAACTCAATCAACCCTTTAATTACGAACGATTTATCACGGGCGCACTCATTGATGAACACGGTGCTGCGGCCGTTGCACACTAAAAAGGAGAATGTGATGCTAAAGCTCAACTGCCCTTACTGTGGCGAGCGCAACGAAACCGAATTCTCATACGGTGGTGAAGCAGATATCATTCGTCCTGAAAACCCTGATGCATTGTCAGATGAACAATGGGCTGACTATCTTTTTTTCCAAAAAAATACGATGGGCCCCTTAAAAGAACTTTGGCATCATGCGCATGGTTGTCGTAAGTGGTTTAGCATAACCCGCAATACACTCACCAACGAGATACAATCATGAGTGGCGCAACACGCCTACCAGCCGGCGGCGTTATCGATCGCACTCAACCCCTGCAATTTGTATTTAACGGCAGGCAATATACCGGTTTTAAAGGAGATACACTTGCCTCAGCTCTGCTTGCCAATGGCATTCATTGGGTCGGTAGAAGCTTTAAGACGCATCGCCCACGAGGCATTATGAGTGCTGACATCACCGAACCTCACGCCATAGTACAACTCGAAAAAGGAAGCCCCAATTCAAAACCGAATATGCTCGCCACTGAAATTCAACTGTTTGATGGACTACGTGCCAATAGTGTTAACGTTTGGCCCAGCCTTAAATGGGATACAACCGCAATTAATCAGTATTTTAGCAAGTATCTTATTGCCGGTTTTTACTACAAAACCTTCATGTGGCCTAAATCATTTTGGAAAAAAGTATATGAACCCCTCATTCGTAGAAAAGCAGGTCTTGGTATTTGTGAAAAAAATACTGACTCTCAAACCTACAATCGAATGGATACACATTGTGACTTACTGATTGTCGGCACAGGACCTGCTGGTTTGGCTGCAGCTGAAGCGGCCAGCCAATCAGATGAAACCATCATTTTGGCAGACGAAAACCCAGAACTCGGAAGCTCGCTCATTGGCACCCCAAAATATGATTGGGGACAAAAAGTAATTCACCATCTCTCCCATCAAAAAAATGTCACACTATTAAAGAACAGTACAATTTTTGGATATCATGAATCTAATTACATTTGTGGCCGTCAACATTTACCCAATGGGGAACGCACTTGGCACATCCACGCCAAACGCGTTATTTTAGCCACAGGCGCCCATGAACGCCCCTTAACCTTCTATCACAATGACCTCCCAGGCATTATGCTCGCTTCTGCTGCCAACCGATACCTCTTACAATATGGCGTAACTTGTGGACAAAAAATTGTTTTTTTCACCAATAACGATAGCGTCTACGACATTGCAAGAAATCTACTGGCTCACAAAATAAACGTACTTGCCATTATAGATAGCCGCACAGATGCCCCTGATACCAAACTAAATATTCCTATTTATCAAAACACGCTAGTTGCACACGCCACCGGTAAAACACATATCAAATCCGTCACACTCTCAACTGGTGAAACCATTAAGTGCGATCTTTTACTCGTATCAGGTGGCTTTAATCCTGCCGTACACCTATTCAGCCAATCAGGCGGTACACTCGAATACTGTGATACACGTTCATGTTTTGTACCACTATCAACGCCACAAGCAGCAAGTAGTGCAGGTGCTTGTAATGGCATATTCGATATAGAAGGTTGCATTTTAAATGGTCAAAAAGCAGCCCTAAAACAGTCTTTCTTACCATCTCAAACACCCAATATTTCTGCTATATGGCGCATTTCTTCCGGTCAAAAAAAAGATACGTTTAAACAGCACATTGTTGATTTTGCAGAAGATGTCTCTGTTGCAGATATTCAACTCGCAGTACGTGAAGGATTTAACTCGGTTGAACACATCAAACGTTATACGACTGCTGGTATGGGCATCGACCAAGGCAAAATCTCCAATGTAAATGTCATTGGCTTACTCTCAGAAACATGGGGTAAACCCATTCCAGACGTTGGAACGACAACGTTTCGTGCACCTTATACCCCCATCACATTTGGTGCCCTAGCAGGTGCTGAACGGGGCAATCTACTAGACCCCATCCGCACAACAACCCTACACGAAAAACACATTCAACACGGCGCCAAATTTGAAGATGTGGGTCAATGGAAACGGCCCTGGTACTATCCTGCTACAGGCGAGACCATGCAGGACACACTCAACCGAGAGTGCCTTGCTGTGCACCAATCAGTTGGCATGCTCGATGCCTCAACCCTTGGAAAAATTGATATCCAAGGCAAAGACGCCGGACAATTCCTAGACCTCATCTACACCAATCTATTTTCAACCTTAAAAGTTGGTGCTTGCCGATACGGTGTGATGTGTCTTGAAGATGGCATGGTCTTTGATGACGGCATTACAGCGCGCCTTGACGAAACCCATTACTACATGACCACCACAACCAGTGGTGCTGCCGAGGTGCTTGATTGGATGGAGTTTTGGCTACAAACGCAGTACCCAAATCTTGAGGTTTTTCTCACCTCACTTACCGAGCAATATGGCAGCATTGTTGTATCAGGTCCGAATGCACGCAAAGTACTACAAAGTATTTGCCCACATCATCCTTTCGATAACGATGCTTTCCCCTTCATGCAAATGAAAGAAACAACCATTGAAGACATTCCGGTAAGATTACTACGCATTAGTTTTACTGGTGAACTTTCTTTTGAAATTCATTACCCAGCACACTCAGGTCCAAAAATATGGGATTTGGTTTACACAGCAGGTAAACCCTATCACATCACCCCCTACGGTACTGAAACCATGCATATTTTAAGAGCTGAAAAAGGCTTTATTATTGTTGGACAAGACACCGATGGCTCGGTCACCCCAATTGATCTCAACATGAACTGGGTTGTTTCTAAGAAAAAGGATTTTTTAGGTAAACGCTCTCTCAGACGAGAAGATACAGCGCGAGAAGACCGAAAAGTACTGGTGGGCCTTGTCACAAAAAACCCAAAAACCGTGCTCCCTGAAGGCGCACAATTAGTAGTTAATCCCAAAGCCTCTATTCCGATTCCAATGGAAGGATACGTGACCTCTAGCTATTATTCCGCACTACTAGAGAAATCCATTGCCTTAGCACTGATTAAAAATGGTTTAAATCGCATAGGCGAAACACTCTATGCACCCATAGAAAATAATAAGATTATAGAAGCCACCATTGTCTCCTCAGTCTTCTACGATCCGAAAGGAGAACGCCAAAATGTCTGATGCAATCCAAATCGCTCCTCTCATTGGACAAATCAATATTCGTGTCATCGCCCCAAGTACCATCCGAGCACTTGAAGCTCATTTAGACATGTCCTTTCCTAAAACACCCAATACCAGTACTTATTCAAACAATCAAACACTCCTTTGGCTCGGCCCTGATGAATGGCTACTATTAACAGACTATGCCAACGCTCACCAAACCACCGCAACCCTTAAAGCCTGCATCGATCAACATCCGGGTGCCGTCATTGATGTATCCGATAACCGCATTCGATTTACCCTTTCAGGTCCTGATAGCCATACGATTTTACAACAAGGCACAGCAATTAATATTCCTACATTAAATCCTGGCGATGTTGTTCAAACGCTATTTGCCAAAACACAAATGATAATCCATTGTCTCACACCATTTAGCTATCAACTTTTTGTACGGACTTCTTTTAAATCTTATACAGAAGCTTTTCTTAAACATGCTGCAAAAATGAGTGCATAAAAAAAGCCTTAACCCTCTTGTAAAAGAATTTAAAAAAGCGTAGCCTAAAAAATACCCAATTATTTTTATTGTTGTGACCGATGAACGTATTCCAGCAAACTTATCAAAAGTTATCTCGCCTTGGTGCTTTCACCAAAGCTTGTGCTGCGTTGTCTTTCTCATTCAAATCTTTTTTTAGCGCTGTCATTATTCGACTCACTTTCGCCCTGGGTCGTTCCATCCTCTAGTTTGTTATCTGCCCGGGTCAGGGCAAGGTAATAAACATGCAGATAACGATTTTAATTATCATTAAATGCAATCAATAATGAGGAAATAATCATGTATCAATTTTTTAGAAAAGCGGCTCAACGAGTGAATGGATTACATGTTCTTGGCGGAACATGTGCTGCAATGCACGTTGGATATCCATTCTTGTTATTTAAACATAACAAAGAACTCAAGGAACAAGAGGAGACATTACGAGAACAGGGCTTTAAAACCGTAAGAGTTCTTGAGTTTGGAGCAAACCCTTCGTTAGGCGTTGAGGTTGTTAAAGTTGTAGGAAAACTCGAACAAGAGAGTGATTCGGGTTCTTCCCACTCACCCTCTTAAAACAACCTCTACCCCCTCATAAAGCTACATCTGTTGAGGGGGTACTTTCTATAATATCTACTCCCATCACTATACTGTTCATAAAAAAACAAAACTCTTGTACAATAAAAAATCATGAATTCATTAGATAAGCAGCCACTAAAAATGGAACAAAAAACTGAAGCAAGCGCTACCTCTCAAGAAGAAACCATTATCAAAATGC
>JAHZKF010000036.1 GCA_022600575.1 Gammaproteobacteria bacterium
TGCGGCATATTGCGTTGAATTTAATTAAAAATGACACATCAAGAAAGGCCAGTATGAAACGTAAACGATTTATGGCTGCTTTGGAGGACGATTTCAGAGAAACTATTATTAGGCAAGTAATTTAAGATGCGTTTGCCCTGTAGCGATAGGTATATACGTCGGCACTTAACTTCTGCCTGAAAATCGGCTTAAGAAAAGGTTGTTACGTACCAATTACATGGCACAGATGAAAAAGGAAGATGTGTTTTACGAAGAAAGTTAACACGAAAAAAGTTGATTGATTTCATAGTTAACCTCACACCTTGTTTGGTTGGAATAGAAGCTTGTGGTGGGGCACACCACTGGGCACGGACGTTTATTAACATGGGGCATGAAGTAAAAATAATACCCCCTTAGTTTGTAAAGCCCTATGTGAAGTCTAATAAAAATAGTGCCAATGATGCAGAAGCGATAGCAGAAGCTGTGACACGCCCAACAATGCGGTTTGTTCCTATTAAAACGACCCATTTTTTGAATATTACTATTTGTTTGATTTTTGTTTTGTATATCTCTTCCAAGCCCAGTCAGAAAAAGCTGACATGACCCTTTTTTTCCAAGATCCCGGCCGAGGGTCAAATACTCAGTAACATGGCTATTCAAGTAGCAATATACCTACATGGCTCACTACTGCATACTGCAATGATGATAATTCAATCAAAAACCACTTAGACAAAACGAAAGTGACTAGTGAGTCGATATGTATGCCGCCATGGTAGGGTTTAAATTATAGTTGCAAAAAAAGTAGCTTTATTTAAAATGTATCCCCTTTAATGGCGCTATACAGAATTACCATGTCGACAAAGGAAGAACTATTAACTAATAGTGAAAATGACTTGCCACCAAGCTCCTCCATGTATGACCTTCTCATCTGCCCAATAACACACCAGATATTCAACCAGCCAGTCCTGCTCACACCAGCTAGTTACCAATCAACATCAGATGCCATGCCGGCAACCATTGAAGAAGAAGCATATTACCGTTTGACTCAGCAGATGTGCCCAATAACTCGTATACCTATTTTTGGATACACGAGAAATACCGCCCTTAAGTGGCTGGTAGAGCATTACTTAAGTGAGCATCCTGAAGAAAAAGAAAACCAATATCAACTCACAGCAGATAGCGAGCTAACTTTTCCTTCGAGCTCACAGAATTCAGATATAGAGTCACAAAGACCTATAATGCGAAGTATAGAGATTGAGAGCAGAGTAGAGAGCATGTCTTTTAGGGCAATAAACGAGAGTAGTTACATACGCCTTAATTTTATGGGGGGTGGCGTCTCTAGTAATGCTAGGCGCTCATACAACACAATAGAATCATCAAGCGCTCTAACTGAAGAGACTCAATCTAGGCCCTATGATTTATTTTGGGGAAGCGTTATACAAAATCAGGTGTTTCGACTAGCTAGCTCAATGCTTGCTATATTTTGCGGTTTGTATATCACTTCCAGTGCTCTTGGCGCGCTGATACTTAAAATGGATGTTTATAGAGTTTGCCTATCCACAGCGCTAACTGTCACCCTCGCAACATTGGTAGCACTAGTATTTTCTGCTTCTGCAGCTTTATCGAACTCTGAAGATGCTCTTTGTATAGCATTAGCCATTGCTGCTTTGGGCCCCACCTTCGGCTTTGATGCGGGTCAGTGTTTTATATATGGCAAGCCAAGTGAAGATAATCAACATATTGATACTTCTAACTATATCGAAGCCTTAAGTCTTGGAGGTGTTATAATAGTTCTTACATTAGGTGCACTTTCAAAGCTCAACAAAAGCTGCTGTGAAGAAAATGAGGATAGCCAAGGGCCCAGGAGCGGTATAGTAGTGCTTTAAATGTAAAAGTGTGATTACCGAAACTGTTTGAACGTTGAATGGTAGTAACTCTTCTAATTTTTCGACTGTATCGGCTTGATGAATGTGGCCTGATGCGTGTTTGAGCCAGGCAAAGACATCTACGTTGTCCGCTTTGCACGTTTCGATGAGAGAAAATAGTGTTGCGTCTGCATGAGCACCTGTTTCATTGCCATGAAAGAGCCAGTTCTTACGACTAATCACAAAAGGCTTAATCGAACGCTCGGCTCGGTTGTTGTCTATCTCAAGACAACCGTCATTGATGAACTGTAAAATACTAAACAGAATGATCGGATTTCACTTACAGCTAAAATATGAGGCTTGTAAAAGATAGTAAACAATTACTTATTGATTTTACAAGCTATTTTTATAAACCCAACCACCTGATAAACCGATGGGTGGTTTTAAGTTGTGCCGGTGGGCTTTTATCAAAAGTAACCGTATATTTTTTTGAATCCGGATGAATACTGACTTGTTGTATTTTACCTCGAGGAATAAACTTCATTTCGGTTTTATAATATCCGCGTATATTTTTAACTTCTGGAATGACAAAAAAGACATCTTTGAATGCATTGCCATCCGTTGTTGTTGCAGCGGCGAGCGTTTCAAACTCGGTATCACTTAAGGCCACATATTCTGTGTCATTGATTTGGCATCGTAACATACGGAGTAAAGGGACTTTTGTTTGAAAGGTTTTTGAATAATTATCAGCAGACATCACAACAATGGGTTCACTTTCTTCTCGCTTATTGTTTTTATTTTTTTCGATAAAAAGAATATCAGTGCGTTCTTTGATTGGTTTTTGTAATGCTGTTTTGAATAAATCACCTTGTGGCATAGCTGAGAAGTGTCCACAGTTTAAGTATCTTGATTGACGAACCCATTTTTCTCCTGGGTAATAAACCACTAATAGGGCATTGTCTTTAATGGCTGTAATGAGTGGTTTTTTCATTTCTTTTGAAATAGCAGGACAGCCCCAACTTCGGCCAGGTCTGCCATATTTGTTAATAAATGCTTCATTGACGTACCAAGCAGAGTGCATGACAACAGCGCGACCCGATGCATGGTCGTTAAAGCCTGGCTCTAAGCCTGTTAATCTTAAAGAGAGTCCATGTCGGCCGTAATAGGATTGGTCTGTTCTATAAACCCCAATGCTACTCGCTTTACTATTGTGTTTGTTGGAAAATTGATTGGTTAATAAGGTGCCTGAGGTTATGCCATGTGTGACATAAGTGTGAAATAGCATACGATTTTTTCTTAAATCAAAGACCCATAATCGTTTTTGGTTTGAAGGTAGAGAGTAGTCAATGACGGTTAAAATGTGCTTATGTTTTGTCTGTCTTGCTTTTGCGCACTTTAAAGTGGTGATTGCTTTACTGATAACAACCGGGCTCATGCCAACAGATTTTTGTTCAAGCATTTTCTGAATGGAGTTTAAGGAGCGCATGGGTTGTCTTTCACAACGTTTAGGAGAAATAATTGACATGAGTTTTGTGATGCGAGAAGGTTCTTTTTGAGGTGTAACACGCTCTTGTCCTTCTGACGAGATCATAAAAAGGCTTAAAGTGATGGCGAGTACGCAAGCAAGTTTTACTTTCATGCCTTCTCCTTTAGTATATTGATTCAAATAAGGCCTGTACGCCTAATAATAGAACATAAGTAAGCAGTTTGCATTATTTTGAGGCATGATTAAGGAAAGCTTGATGTGAGTAAGCCATTTGAAGTCATTCAACCAGCAAAGATTACTTGGCGTGATGGCGCGCCTTATGCGCCTCAGTTTGATGATATTTATTTCTCAGGTACGCATGGCCTTGAAGAATCTCAGTATGTCTTTATCGATGGAAATGATTTAATACCCCGTTATCAAGCGCTCGGTGAAGCAGATACTTTTGTTATCGGTGAGCTTGGATTTGGCACGGGGTTAAATTGCCTACTGGCCTGGCAGTTATTTTTAGAGCATGCGCCTTTTGGGGCGAAGCTTGTTATTTATTCGGCTGAAAAGCATCCGTTAACCCATGATGATTTAGTTAAAAGCTTAAATCTATGGCCAATGCTCATGCGCGAGGCGGAATTGTTGGTAGATGTCTATCCTGTTTTAACGCCTGGGATGCATACACTTCAATTTGATGAAGGACGTATAACGCTTAACTTAATGCTTGCAGACGCGTTAGAAAGCTTTAAATCACTTTTGGTCTGTGGCAAGGCAGGGCTTGAAGCAGAATTGAGGTCTTGGCAAGTCGATGCATGGTTTTTAGATGGATTTTCGCCGGTTAAAAATGCGGTGCTATGGTCTTCAGAGTTGTTTAATATTTTAGGGATTTTGTCAGGTAAGGGTACGACAGTTGCCACTTTTTCAGCGGCGGGTCATGTACGACGTGAGCTAGAAACAGCAGGCTTTGTGATGTCTAAAAGACAAGGCTTTGGGCAAAAACGGCATTGTTTGCAAGGCGAGTTTAGAGCAGAACATGAGCGCTTAATGTCAGTAGTGGCGCCACAGACACCATGGGCGAAAGCTTTGCTTGTAAAACCTCTTCAAAAACAAGTGATTGTGGTGGGGGCTGGGTTAGCGGGTTGTTTTACAGCACATGCACTTGCAGCACGTGGTTTGCACGTAAAACTATTAGATGCAGCACCAACTGTTGCTGCGGGAGCGTCAGGCATTGCGCAGGCAGTTCTTTATCCTAATTTATCAGGTTACTCTTCGCCTTTGGTAACTTGGATGTTACACGCTTTTTTGTTTGCAACGCGTACTTATGCTAAGTGGCTTAAAGAAGATAAAATTTGTGGGGAATTAAAAGGGTTGTTGCAGTTTAAGTTTAAACGAGAATCACTTACAGATTGGCTGAATGCGTACCCTGCTCTAGGTGCGCTTGTAGATGCCCAAAGAGCATCTATATTAGCGGGGATTAATATTGATACCGAGGCATTATTTGTGCCAGATGCAGGTTGGATTGATTCACGTGCTTTATGTGCTTTTTTAGTTAATACACCAGGGATTGAATGGCAACCGAATATAACAGTTCATGAATTAGTGTATGAAAAAGGATGCTGGCATGTGGCAGGGTTTGATGCACCTGTTGTGGTGCTTGCGAATGGAGGGGGTGCTGCTTCTTTTTCAGAAACAAAGCATTTGCCGTTAGAGCTGTTCCGAGGACAGATGACAAAAATTAAAAGTAATATCGCCTCAAATCAATTGAAGTTGCCTTTGTGTGGTTCGGGTCATGTATTGCCGTCAGATAAAGGCTCACATTGGATGGGGGCAAGTTATCATACTGAAGCACTTAATGTGATGATTGATGAAAAAGATAATCAAGACAATTTAGCTAAACTCGTAGCTTTTCCGGTTCAGGATATATGGTCGCATGAAGCGATAGGTGGCTGGGCAGGTATTCGTGCAAAAACACCTGATTATTTACCATTGCTGGGTCCTGTGCCAGATACATTAGCATTTCAATCGCGATTTTCAGGTTTATCGAAAGATGGCGGGCTATTTATTGGGGAGCCTGGGACTTATTATCCAGGACTGTATGTGTGCGCGGGATTTGGATCACGCGGGTTAACCAGTGTGCCATTGGCAGCCGAGTATTTAGCTTCTGTTATTTGTCATGAACCCACTCTGTTAGCACAATCTATTGTAAAAAGTATTGCACCAGCTCGTTTTTTAGTGAAGCAGATAAAGCAGGGTGTTTTTAAATAGTTAAGGTTGTTTCTGCCCGGGTTTCTGCTATTTTTTCTTTGTACAGTTCGCGTTCACAGGCCTGTCCTAGTTGTTCACTTAAATGTCTAATGGTGTTAATAAATTCGGTCATTGGTGTATTCTGAGGACAGTCAGGTGAGCGTAGTAGTGTATCGAGAGAAGCTGTAATGTTATGGCATAGAGCGATGTATTCTTCTGATGTAAGAAACTGATTATCAAGCGCGTCTTCTGGACTGATTAGATAAAACAAACAGTCTTCAAGGTTACGCATACATTCTATGGCCGCTTTTCTTTGGGCTGATTGATTTCTTTCAAACAGAGATAACGCTATAGTTTGCGGCGACAGCGTTTGATCTTGTGCTTGCATGAGGATTCTTGCAGGACGCAAAACGGTACATAAAAAGGTATCAGCTTTGATATGTGTCATCATGAGTGAGGGATAAGTGATAGGTTGTGCAGTGATTTGAAGTGGGAGCTTAGGCTGAGGAGGGCGACCGAATTCTTGTTTAAAATAAGCATAAATTTCTTTACGAATAGCAGCAATTTCATCAGGATCGTGTGTTGTTTCTGCGGTTTGTTCGAGTACTATTTGATGAAGACTTGGAATGTTTTTTTTGTTGGGAATGGATTGACTGAATTTTAGATTTAAATTGCGTTCTAAAGTTGCTAAGTATGTGCTTTCTGAATTTTCAGATACGTCAACATTAACAAGATGGTGTAGTTCAACGGTTTGAGCCTCTGAAGTGACATTAGGTAGTGTGTAGTGGTTTTCAGGGTTGATATAGCGTTCATCAACTATTTCGCAGGCATATTCATATAAGAAATCGGTTTTTGAGTGAAATGTGCCGCGTGCTGTGATATGTATTCTCATAAGTGGTTTTCCATAACGCTTGCAAGATGTAAAAAAAGAGTCATGATTATACGTTTTTTTGGTTACTTGTTAAGTGTATAAGGGGTGCTATGAAGGTTTATTTGGTTGGGGGTGCTGTTCGTGATGCTTTACTTGGAGAAGTGGTTCATGAACAGGATTGGGTTGTGGTCGGTAGTACACCAGATGCATTATTAAAGCTTGGCTATCAGCAGGTAGGACGTGATTTCCCCGTTTTTTTGCATCCAAAAACCAAAGAAGAATATGCGCTTGCACGCACGGAACGTAAAGCAGGGGGCGGATACCATGGTTTTGTGTGTGATGCGAACCCAAATGTAACCCTTGAAGAAGACTTAGCACGACGTGATTTAACGATTAATGCAATAGCTAAAGATGAAGCAGGTGTTTTAATTGACCCTTATCAGGGGGTACGTGATTTAGAAACTAAAACATTACGACATGTATCCCCCGCTTTTATTGAAGACCCTGTACGTGTGTTACGTCTTGCGCGATTTGCGGCGCGTTTTCATCATTTTGGATTTAGTGTGGCAAATGAAACGCTTGCGTTGATGCAGCATATGGTGCAACAGGGTGAGTTGTTGCACTTAGTACCTGAGCGCGTTTGGCAAGAATGGCAAAAAAGCTTAAGCACAAAAAATCCAGAAGTATTTATAAAAGTATTACTTGCAGCAAAGGCACTTTATCAAATATTTCCAGAGCTTGAGGCTGGAAATATTGAAATGATGCTGAAAAGGCTTTTGGCTGTGACGGCGTGTTCAGATAAGCCTGTGATTCGATTTGCAGCGTTTACAGCAGGTTTGGGTGATAAAAAGCAGTTAGAAGCTTTTTGTCGGCGGCTTCGGGTACCCAATGAGTATCGGGAGTTGGCAGTCCTTGTGGTGTTATATGGCGATTTAATTCAAGAAGGGATGGATAAAGAGGCTGATGCGATTGTGGGGGCTTTAGAACAGGTTGATGCATTTCGAAAGCCTGAGCGATTTTTGGACTTGTTAACCGTAAGTGAAGCGCGTACGATCGTGCAAGATAGGTGGCAGTTAGCGTTGAATGCCTGCAATACGGTTGATATAGGCGCTTTGGTGGCCGAAGGGCATCAAGGAGAAGCTATGAAAAAAGCGTTACATGTGAGTCGTGTGGCAGCTGTTAAATCAATTTTATAGGTTTAGGTAAAGCATGAAAAACAGAAAGCATTTAATTTGGATTGATTTAGAAATGACAGGGCTCTCCCCTGAGCATGATAGAATTATTGAGATTGCGACTATTGTAACAGATAAAGATTTAAATATTTTGGAAGAAGGACCTGTGTTTGCGATACATCAATCTAATGCGCGCCTAGAAGCAATGGATGATTGGAATACGAAACAGCATGGAAAGTCAGGATTAATGGACCGTGTTCGCGTCAGCCAAGTCACAGAAAGTGAAGCTGAGGCAAAAACACTTGAATTTCTAATGAAATATTTAGATAAAGGTGTTTCTCCAATGTGTGGCAATACCATTTGCCAGGATAGACGTTTTTTATGCAATTATATGCCAGAGCTTGCAGCCTTTTTTCATTATCGACACATTGATGTGAGTACCTTAAAAGAATTAGCTAATCGTTGGGTGCCTGAATTACCGAAAGGCTTTGATAAGCAGTCAAAGCATTTAGCACTTGATGACATTAAAGATTCGATTGAAGAGCTTGCTTATTATCGCAAGCATTTTATTCGCTTACCGGAATGAGATTGATATGATGCTTGAACGTCCAATTTTAGAATTACCCAATGGGAAAAATAAGCTTTTATTACATTCATGTTGCGCACCGTGCTCAGGTGAAGTGATGGAGGCCTTGTTAGCTTCAGGCATTGATTTTTCTATCTTTTTTTATAACCCGAATATTCATCCTGTTCAGGAATATGAAATTAGAAAGCAAGAGAACATTAAGTTTTCTGAAAAGCATGGTATAGAGCATATTGATGCAGACTATGATAAAGACAACTGGTTTGAGCGAGTTAAAGGGCTTGAGTGGGAGCCTGAGCGTGGTAAGCGTTGTACTGCCTGTTTTGACATGCGCTTTGAGCGGACAGCACTTTATGCACATGAAAATGGATTTCCTGTGATTTGTAGCTCTCTTGGTATTTCACGTTGGAAAGACATGAATCAAATTAATGATTCGGGCGTTCGTGCTGCGAGTCGTTATGAAGACATCACCTACTGGACTTACAACTGGCGAAAGGGAGGTGGTGCTGCAAGGATGTATGAGATTGCAAAACGTGAAGCATTTTATAAGCAAGAATATTGCGGGTGTGTCTATTCTTTACGAGATACCAATGCCTGGCGTAAAAAAAATGAGCGAGATCGTATTAAGTTAGGCGTTAATTATTACGAACTATCGGTTGAAGGTTGTGCTTCTAAAAGCTGTGCTTCTGAAGGTGATGTTTAGTTTATTTGTTATTGGCTGGGCATTGTTGCATCAATAAAAAATGGACTCAAAGCCCTCTGTCTTTACTCTCTAATACACCCTACGTATTAGGCCGAGGGGCACATAGGCTTAGAAAACGTTGTATACAACGTTTATTGATTGCGAGGAGAGAAATTATCGTCGTCAGATCTGTCATTATCACTGTCATCATCATCAAAATCTACATCGAGCATAGGAGGAAGGCCTGTTGTTGGAGGTGTACCTCCTTCTTCCAGTCTGTTTGTGATTGATGATAATTTACCTTTTATATTTTGCACACGTTGTTTTATTCTTTGTATTTCGTTGTCTGCTTCATTATCGGAGCTGATGCCTGCAATAGTCCCTGTTTCAGCGATGCTAACAGGGGTTGCTCCTCGAGAAGGCATAGGAGTGGTCAGGATAATCTCAGCACCAATTATATGACCTTCGTCATCTAATTGGTTATCAAACATAAGGGATGATGCAATGGTGGGGGGCGGGTCTGCACGCGTATCTTCATATATACCAGAAGTATCAAGGGTAAGGTTTTGCTCGGCTGCTGCAAAGATACGTAGACCTCGTCCTCTTCCACCAAATGATTCAGCTCTATCATCATGTTCTGCTTTTTGTGAAAATGAGCCAGACTCATGAATGTATGCGTCACGGGCCTCAGCTGTTTGGACTTGCGCTAAAAAATCATCTGGAAAACCGCGACCTGAGTCTGTGATTTTAATAGAAACCTGGTTTGGATTAGTTTCGTTATCGATATCAATGGTTAATGTGATGCTTGCGGGACGTTCGCCTTCTGTTTCATAGTAACCTGCAAGGGCTTCATCTAGGCTGTTTTTCAAAATTTCAACAAAACTGTAATCTATCATTTCAGCAGCAGGCGAGTTTCTAATGTTTTCGGCTTCTTCTATTTCGAGCCCCTCGGTAGCTTTATTTAAAATATCTTCCCAATGTAGATCGCCCACTACCCCTGTGAGCTGTGTGAACAACTCTGCACGTATTTGTTGGTACTGTGGGGAGTTACGACCTTGTTGATATGCATTAACGTATGGGCCTAAATCGAAGCTTACCTTAGCTTGTTTTAGTCCGCTTTGAATTGGTTTAAAAAAAGCCATATTAATCATTACCAATATATTTTGAGTTATGTTTTAATATTTAGACCATTAAGAGTATTTTTCAAGCTTGTTGTCTTTTTTTGGGTGATAATGTAATTATTTGACAGCTTTATTCATAAAATATACGATTGCATGAAGAATGGTCGCTGGAGCTTCTGTTAGATGAGTTTGGAAATATTTTTTCGTCATGTCATTAAGCGGGTTGAGACAGGTACTTATCCAGAAGAGGCTTTCTTTAATTGGTTGTTGAGTGATGATAAGGGTGTGCCCTTTGCACATGCCTTACTTAAAGAAGTGAGTACTGATCTAATTAAATGGATGTTATCGTTTGTAGTCACACTTCCTGAACCGAAGATTTATTGTTTTTTGATGAGCCGAGATCTAGAAGGAAATACCATTGGGCATGTTGTCTTAAGTCAGTCCTTTTCTATACAACATGATCTTGTTCGTACAGGTTTATTAGACGTTTTTTTGAATTGTATTCGAGAGTTATCTTCGTCCTGTCGACCAGAATTTTTAAGGGTGCGAAACAACAGTAATCAATTGCTTGATGATGTTGTCAAAGAAATGAGGGTTGATGCAGTAAGATTTGCATATTTTAATTGTTTGCAAGATAGCCGGCCTAAACTGTCCATTCAATCGTCTCAAACGAGTGCATTTTCTTCTTTCGGGGCTTTTTCACGATTATCTTCTGCGGTGGCGAATGATGTGACGCTTCGGATACCAGTAGATGGCTCGTGTACTGATAATCGCCCGCCTGAGATGCCGCGAGGGAAAGTAAAAAGTAATAACTTCTTTAAGGAAGCAGATGAAGAGGTAGCACAAGTGCCAGGACCACCATCCTCTTTAAAAAAGCCTAGTCCTCATCGAAAGAAACTTGTACCCGTTACGTTACCAGCAATAGATAGAGAAGCTGAACGAACAAATAGTTCGGCTATTTTTAAATGATGCTCTAAAATGTAAAACTATTTGACACTGTGTTTTAAAAGTTATACGGTCATACATTGACGTGTTTGAGAGAAATGTTTTGGTTCAATCAAAGGTTTTAATTATTCCAGAAGGTTATGTGTTGCGAAAACTTGCGGCATTTGAACGTGTTCAAGACTTCCCTGATGCATTATTGACGCTTTTTAATGAAGATATTCAAAGCAGTATTCGTTTTGCAAATTATGTTGTTAGGCATTTTGATGTGGCACTTGTTCAAAGAATGTTGTTGCTTTTAGAAAAATTACCCGGTGATTATCTTGGTTTTTTTCTATCGGATCCTGATTTGGAAGAAAATACGATGGGACATATTCTTGCAATGTCCGATCATTATTTGGATTTAGAACCTATTTTTTTGCGGTGTATGGATAAGTTGTCTTTAGAGGCCCAAGAGCGTTTGTCTGCATTACAAAATGGTTTAGGGCAAACGATAGAAGATGTGAGAGCGGCACGTGATGATGCGACACGTGTTACTAAAAGAACCCCTGTTTGTTTGCCTGGTATAGAACAAATAGGATATGTGCCTGTTATAAAAACTCAAGATGTATTGAGACTTGTATCACCAAAGCTGACAAAGAGACAACAAGCATTACTTAAAGAAGGCTTTTTTAAAGCATCCCCCCTGAGCAATCTCACCAGGAAGTAGCATTATTAAAAAGTTTACCGCAGCGTAATCCTATGACGGTAAGACTTAAACCGTTATCGATGGTTAATGATGAAGGCGTATCTAATGAAGTAGATGAAACAGCGCGCGCTGGTGGGGTAGGTGCTCTAAAACACTCATAAAAGTATTTGCATAGACTATACTTAAAACAATCTGTTTAAATTGGGCTTTTCACATGAAGCTTTTAAGGTATGGTTCATTAGGTAAAGAAAAACCAGGATTGCTTGATAAAAATGGTATAATAAGAGATTTATCTAATATTATTCAAGATGTTAGCCCAAAGCAGTTAGCACAACCTGATTTTTTAAAAAGCTTAAAGTCATTAGATGTAAATGCGCTAGATGTCATTGATTCAGATACACGAATGGGTGCTGCTGTTGCTGGACCTGGTAAAATTGTATGTGTTGGATTTAATTCAGCTTTACATACTGAGCAACTTGGTATGCGCCCCTTTCCTAAAAAAGACATGTTATTGTTTATGAAGCCTAGTTCATCGGTTTGTGGTCCTAATGATCCGATTCTACATACGCGAATGACTCAAAAATTAGACTGGGAAGCTGAGCTTGCTATTGTTATCGGAAAACAAGGGAAATATATTCCTAAGCATAAAGCGCGTGACTTTATTTTGGGATATACCTGTATGAATGACTTATCGGAGCGTTTTTTACAGTTTGAAGTGGGAGATTCACAATTTACGAAGGGAAAATGTTTTGATAATGCAGCGCCGCTAGGCCCTTATTTGGTTACAAAAGATGAAGTTGGAGATGCCAATCAGCTGGATGTGAATTTGTGGGTTAATCAGGAACTAAGGCAGACGTTTAATACGCGACATTATATTCACGATGATATTTCGGTTGTGAGTTATATCAGTCAATATTTTACACTTTATCCGGGAGATATTATTTCAATGGGTTCAGCGCCGGGTAATGCTCAATATTGGGGTGTTGAGCACTTTTTAAAACCCGGGGATGAAGTGGTGTTAAGTATCTCGAATTTAGGCACGCAATCACAAGTTGTTATCACTGAGCCGTAAGTGTTTTTTCTAAACCATTTTTATAGGCTTTAAAGGCACCTTTTGTGTCTTTCAGTGTTTCTAGTAATTTTCCTAATGCATGGTAAGTTTCAGGTGTGGCTTTCAGTTTTAAACTTTGTTCTAAATGTGTTTGTGCCTTTCCCCATAATTGACGTGCGGAATACAGCTCGCCAAGGCAGCGATGGACTGCGGCTGAATGAGAATGGTGTTTTAACAGTGCTTCGATAATAGGAACACGTGCTGTGGTGGGCGGGAGTTCACTGTAGACTTTAAGGAGAGATGTATCAACGTTTTTTTGTAAGCTTTTACGTAAATTTGTTTCTGCTCGGGTGTATTCGTGTTGTACTATTAAAGCGCGACTGTAGGCTGTTATGAGTATAGGATCGTGTTTTAGTGTTTTGGGTAATTGTTCGATAAGCGTATCTAGTTTATCCCATGTTTGTTGTTCTATATGGTTCTGTATGCTGCCTAGATATGCACGATGGGACAACTCGTTTAAGTTTGTTTCTGATAAGGCCTGATTTCGCGTAATGTCAGGGAGTAAAGCAATCAAATGAGGCCAATCTTCTATCGCTTCATAAAGGTGTGCGAGTAGTTTGAGCACGTAAGGATGTTTAGGTGCCAAATCATGTAAGTGTCGCAAAGTTGCTAAGGCCTGCTCCCATTGCTGATGAGCGAGTTGAAGTTGTGCCTGGGTGAGTTCGACGGCAATTTTTGCGTCAGGCATGGATTGTTGTGCTTCTCGTAAGTAATTATCACGGAGCTTAGTATCTCCGAGTTCTTGAGCAGCACGTGCTGCAATTAAATAATTAATGAGAGGTGTTTCGGTGTGCGGAAGGGCTTGAACCAATTGCTTTTGTGCAGCCTTCCAATACCCTTCACTAAAGGCAATGAGTCCTTGAGTTGTTTTATCTCGTGCACGTTCAGTTTGGTGTTTCAGTCGCCAGTGATGCCAAGATTTTGGTAGATGAAGGGCTTTGTTATAAGACAGGAAAAATAAGTGGAGGAGTACAAAAAGGATTAAAGTAGCACCAATAGCAACCCAAACAGTACTTTCTATGGTCCAATGTCGAATAACAATGAGTACATATCCAGGATCGCCATGTAGTTGTACGCCAAGCCAGGCTGATGCAAGCAGGAGAACTAAAATAAAGAGCGTCTTACTCATGCTGCGTCTCCTGATGTTTGATTTTCAGTGGCAGTAATGACTTGATTCAGTGCCGTGAGTGCTTGTTCTGGAATGACCCGCTCTGGGTGTAAGGGTGTTTTTTTGAGCTGATTAAGTCGTTCAATTAAGGCTTTTGTATTTGTTCTATCGGATACAAAGCTTTGTTCAAGGGTGTGGATTGCTTGATTGAGGGCGAGTTGATAGACCGTATCGTTTCGTTCTAAAACGGCCCATTGGGCTTCTTGAAGACTCAGTCGAACAGTTGCTCTTAGCATGGCTTCAAAGGCGAGGGTTGGTTTAGGCTCAAGTGGGTTTGCGTTATAGCGAATCGTCACTAAGTGCTTTAAAACATTTAAGACAGAAGCTATTTTGCTATTTGACTCAGGGATTAAGGGTTTTTCTTCTTCTTGAGGTAAGGGGTTAATCGGCAAGGCCCAGGTGCTTTTCTCGGCTGCGCTTAATTGGGTGAGTACAGCTGTGATATCAGTGGTAGGAGCACTTTGCGTTGCATGGATATCATGAGCAAGTGCTTTTCTAACGGCGATAAGAGCTGGGTTATGTAAGGGGGATAAGATTGCATCTGCCTCGTTTAGCATCGCTTTGGTCGATGCTGTGTCGGTGCTCCAGTGTGCATTAAGTCCTGCAAGCTCGAGCAGATGACGTGCTTTATGTAGTCGCCAATCATCAGAAACATTTTGGCATTGTGTAAGGGTTGTTTTTAAGTTTTTTTCAAAGGCACTGCGTTCTTGTTTAACACGAGCTTCATGGGATTGTGTTACGGCACGGTGAGCTTGCAGACGCGCTTCTATATTACTTTGCTGTTGTGTGAGCATGTTCAGTGTTGCATCGAAAGTATGTTTTTGTTGATGGACAGATTGTGTGAGTTGCCAATTCATATAAAGTGCTGCTAAAGCAATTAAAATAGCGAAGACGACAAAAAGCTGAATACCCATTTTAGGTTTTGATTTAGGTGGGGTTTCCGAAGGTAATTGGGTCATGACAAAAAGAGTCCTTTTATAATGGTTTTAAAGCCTTGTGCTTCTGCTGCTTTAGCAAGACGTGTACTCATCACTAGGCAAGGTTTACTGCAAAGCCAGGGTGTTGCTTTTTCACCAAATAAGATGAATAAATGCCGAAGCGCCGTTTCACTGGTTATGAGTATAATATCGACTGCGTCTTCATGCCATAGGGCATGCATATAAGTTGGGTTAAGTTTAGGCAGTGTGCGTTGGTAAACGTCGATAGCAATGACATTTGCAGCCCGCGTGGATAAGGTATCTTGAATGAGGGTACGGCCATTTTTACCTTTGATGAGCAGAATATTTTGATGCTGGATAGATTGTAATGTATCAAGCATCAGTAAGTGCTCACTATCCGCTTTTGTCGGGCATATCGTGGTTAAAATATTGTGTGTTTTGAGCGCATTTTTGGTGCCAGGTCCTAATGCATAGGTTGTGATGGTATGAGGCCACTTTTTTTTGCTGTATTGATTAAAAAAATAAGTAACAGCATTAGGACTGATAAAAATAGCATGCTGAATTTTTTCTAGAGAAGGTAGGGTGTTTATCCAAGTAGAGTCGGTACTTTCTATGTTTAAAAGTGGAAACTCAATAGAAATACCCCCTGCATCATGAATGACTTTTGAGGTGGCTCCTGCAAGATGCTTAGGACGTGTATTTAAAACGCGCAGATTTTTAAAATCAAATGATTTATTCATGAGATCTCAAACAGGCTAACACACCTTTTTCTTTGAGTGCTGTAACAGAGGCATCTGCAAGTTCAAGCGCCTTATTTTTAGGGCCTATTTGTGTGTCTTGGATGACTGTTTTTCCGTCAGGTGAGGCGACAAGTGCGGATAATTGCAGTTGATTTTTAGCCGAGGCTCGACAATAAATGGCGACAGGGGAGTGACAGCTGCCACCAAGGGTTTTATTAACCTTGCGCTCAGCCGCTACGGTACTTGCAGTATGTGTGTCATGCAAGGGAGCAAGTAATTGTTGTAATGCGATGTCATCAGTTCGACACTCAATGCCTAAGGCTCCTTGACCTGGTGCAGGTAGCATGATGTTTTCCGGGAGGGTTTCCTGAATACGGGTATCAAGTGCTAGGCGTTCTAGACCTGCAGCTGCTAGAATAATAGCGTGGTAGTCTTCGGTTTCAAGTTTTTTTAAACGAGTATTGATGTTGCCTCGAATGGATTTGATATTCAAATCAGGGCGTAAAGCGAGTAGCTGTGAGGCGCGTCTTAAACTTCCCGTGCCAACGATGGCACCTTTGGGTAGGCTTTTAAGGGTTGGAAATTGATTACTGACAAAGGCATCTAGAGGATTTTGTCTTGCAAAAATAATGGGAAGAGCAAGGCCGTCGGGTAAGGTAGCCGGCATGTCTTTCATAGAATGCACTGCAAGGTCTGCGCGTTTGTCGAGGAGTGCTTCTTCGAGTTCTTTAACAAACAAGCTTTTTCCACCGATATCTAATAATTTGGCATTTTGGAAACGATCGCCGGAGGTTGTGATAGGCAGTAGTTCGATGGTAAGGGTTGGCCAATGAGCGAGTAATTGATCTCGAGCATGGTTCGCTTGCCAGAGTGCTAAAGGGCTTTGACGAGTTGCAATACGAAGGTGTGTTGGTGATGACATAGTTGCTTGATGTATGATAATGAAGGCGTGATGATAACATGGTGGGCGAGGAGGCGATATGCGCTTAATTGTAGTGGCTTTATTATTGATGCTTGTGGGCTTGCAATACAAATTATGGTTTGGTGAAGATAGTTTACCGAAGTGGTTTAAAGTGGAGAGGAAATTGGACCATCAAGCTGTCGAAAATCAACGATTGACGGTGCGTAATCGAGCCCTTGAAGCGGATGTTGCCGAATTAAAAACGGGCGAGCAAGCACTTGAAGAACAGGCGCGTTATGAGCTTGGCATGATTAAAGAAGACGAAACTTATTATCATTTTGTAAATTAATCTCAATTGTACGAGGATAAATAATGTCAATTAAAACAATGGATGCAGCTACTTTAAAACAATGCTTAGAACAAGAAGAGGTTGTTGTGGTTGATGTTCGAGAACCCCTTGAATATGCAGCAAGTAATATTCCAGGATCGGTGCTGATTCCGCTTGCAACGATTAGCTATGAGGCATTACCTGTAGCTGAAAATCATAAATTAGTTTTGCATTGTCGCTCGGGCGGGCGCAGTCTACATGCTTGCCAGCAATTGCTTCAAGAAAAGCCCAGTCTTGATGTGTATAATTTAGAAGGGGGAATTTTAGCCTGGGAAGCGCTTGGGTACCCCATAGAAGCATCAGGTGCGGATTGATGCTTGCTACCATGTATCGCGACTTGTTCGCGGTACATAAGTAGGAAAGGCCTAGAGTAGTGAGTATCTTGTTCATAGAGGTGATTGTATTTTGTTAATTTTAAGTGGCTTTTTCCTGGCAATTATCATGGGACTGGTTTTGGGCTTTATTGGTAGTGGAGGCTCTATGCTGACGGTGCCGATTTTGGTGTATTTTTTTGGTTTAAGTCCTTTTATGGCGACAGGGTATTCATTATTGGTGGTGGGAAGTACAGCAGCTGTTGGAACATTTAGTTATTGGCGACGAGATTTGATTCGCGCACGTGATACATTTGTATTTGTTCTGCCATCAACGGTGATGATTTTGTTAACACGACGTTTTATTGTGCCAAGTATTCCTGATCCTGTGATGGGGATAAATGGCTTAATGTTGTCGAAAGGCACCTTTATCATGACGATGTTTGCTTTCTTAATGTTGCTTGCCGGTTGGTTAATACTTAAACCGGCAATGCAGTCTGATAAGCAATCATATAATCCAGCTTCACATCCGATAAAGCTTGTTTTGGGCAGTGGATCAGTTGGATTACTTGCGGGCTTGGTCGGTGCTGGCGGGGGATTTTTGATTATTCCTGTTTTAATTACTTTATTTGATTTATCGATGAAAGAAGCCATTGGAACCTCTTTGGCTGTGATTATGGTGAATTCGTTGGTGGGTTTTCAAGGGGATTTATTAGCGGGAATTTATATTGATTGGGCGATGCTTGGGCCATTTTTAGGGCTTGCTATTTCGGGGATGTTTTTAGGGATTAAACTGAATCAATATATAGACGGAAGTGTGTTAAAGCGTACATTTGGTTTTTTCATGTTGTTTTTAGCAGGTGTTATTTTATTGGTTGAGGGACTTTCGTTGTTGCGTTAAAAATTTATCGAGGTTGTTGGAGAACTGCTGGATTTCTTTTGCGCCTATTTTTTTAGGACCGCCACTTAACATGCCACTGCTTCTTAGTGATTCGTTCATATTTCGGGTGGCCAAATGTTGTTTGATATTATGAGCTGAATATTGTTCGCCTCGCGGATTAATTACAATGGCACCTTTTGAGATGGCAGCATCAGCAAGTGGGATATCGGCGGTAATGACTAAGTCCCCGAGGACAACTTTTTCTACAATATAGTTATCCGCGACATCAAATCCTGAGCTAACCAATTGTTTTTTGATAAAGGGAGAGGGGGGTGTGGGAAAAAAATGATTAGCCACGATGATTAATTGGATTTGTGTCCGCGTGGCGGCTCTGCATAAAATATCTTTAATGGGTTTAGGGCAGGCATCGCCATCAAGCCAAATCGTCATGTTAATCTGTTCGTTTATTTGATATGAAAACGTATAGGATATCAAATAATTTATATGAAGGCTTAATTTATTTAAGCTTGGGTTTAAACTGGATTCACTGCAAATTTAAAAAGTGTTAAACTTTAGCTGAAGGATTGCTGTTGATTAATTTTAACCATGGATGAATAAATTTAGAGTTGGAATTGACCAGCGTTCATGGAATGATGGATCAGGAGAAGAGTCAAGGTGACATCATATGAAAGGCGGTTAGCATTTCCAGCGCAAGATATGCATCCAATATCGGAGCGTATGGAAACGTTTTTATTCATTTGTTTTTATAATCCCACACAGCCGACAGCAATCACCAAGCATATTGCATTGATTCAGGCAAGGTCACGTTACTCTATTACTGTATTTAATTTATTTGAGCATCGAGCACAGCTTAATAGCTTGGCTCTACCTTCTGTTTTAAATTTAGACGCTTTTGATGGTTTAATCATTCATCATACTATCTCGATGAATGTGAATTATTTGAGTGCATTAGATAAGAATTTAAAAGTAAAAATCAGTGTTTTTTCAGGCGTAAAATGCTTATGCTTAGAGAAAAAGAATGAAATATCTGCTGAGCTTACTGAATATGTTAAAGCTGCAAATTATGATTTTAAGTTATGGATGGGTGATGCTTTAACGGAAGGCACGACAGATGATTTTATCGTTCATTTAGATACTGAGCTGATGGAAGCATTACAAAAAAAAGCACGTATTGTACCATCTGTTTTTTGTTCTAAAAAAGAACGAAAAAACGTATTATTACTTGTGGCACATGAACCAGTTAAAGATCCCCGTTTAGGTTGGGTTGCAGATTCAGCACCTGAAACGCTAAGTATTATGCAGTTAGGATTAAACCTTGCGCAATCAAAATCGATTCTGCACTATCAAGATGGTTCGGAGGATGCATTTTATCAAGAACATATGCCAGGTCAGTTTGATGAAGCATTGCTAGCTCAGGCTTCAAAAAAACAGGCGGGTTTAGTTGGTGTTCATGAATTGCTTGCTTTACGACGTATGTTAACGCTTTCTGACGCGCAATTATTTAAACAGTATGCAATGCCTTATGGGAGTTGTCGTCACAAATATTTTATGTGGTATGTCAATTATTTTTGTAATGTTGTTCCATTGTTGTTGGCTGAAGCCGTTAATATTAGAGGTTTACACGCCATTATTGCATCAGATTTACCGACTTTATTGGTCGCTTTAATTTTAAAGAGCCTGTTTGATATTCCTGTTTTTTATGATGCACATGAGTATTGGCCTGAACAAGATATCGCTTCTTTTGAATTTGAGAAGCAGTTTTGGCGGGATATGGAAAGGAGGTTATTAACGCAAGTAGACTACTGTCAAACTGTTTCTGACACACTTGCAGCAGTGATGACAAATGAATATCAAAAAACATTTGAGAGTGTACCAAATTGTATTCCTTTGCGTGATATACCTGAGGTATCGCATAAGACATTTCAAACATTAGATAGGTGTCGGTTTCTGTTTCAAGGTGGGTTTGCTGAAGGACGCGGGATTGAGTTGTTAATTTCGGTTTGGCCAAAGGTACATGAGAAAGCGTTTTTAATGCTTAGAGGCCCAGATGGTCCGTTTAAACAGAAGATGGTTTTACTGGCTAAAAAAACAGGATTACTAGACAAAAAAATCTTTTTTTTACCGGCTGTTCGAGAAGAGCAATTAATAGAAGCTTTAAAAGACGGTGATGTTGGGCTTATTCCGTATGAACCATTGCTTTCAAATAATGCAAATTGTTGTCCAAATAAGTTGTCCCAATATTTATCAGCAAGTTTACCCGTTCTTGCAAACGATACGTATTTTATCAAGAAAATCATACATGAATCCCAAGCAGGAAAAGTGGTTGATTTTCAAAATCAGTCAGTATTGATTGATGCAATCAATTTTTTTGTGAATCATCAGCAGGCATCTTTTTTAATGGGTGAGCGAGGGTATCATTTTTCACGTGAACATTTTCATTGGGAAAAAGTGAGCGGTATATTATATGAATCAATTGAAACGCTTACACAAAAAAGTAAGCCTGCCATTGTTTCTGTTTTTAAGTTAAATCGTGTGCCTATCATTGGTTATGATAAGCAACTTGCGATGAAAAAAATGAAATCGTACTTATTACGTTTTTTATTGCCGTTGTGGCGTTCAATACCCGATGAGGGAAGTGCTAGTTTATTGAGTAAGACCAAGTGTTATTTTAGACGATTTTTGTCTGCATCTTGAGGGTATTCATGAAGAAATGAACCCATAAAAATGAAAATAGCCCCTAATCTACTAGCAAATTATCGTATATTTTAAAGAGTTTTTGTTCTTCAACGTTCCAATTTAATTGGTCTCGCGCTGTGAGTGCGGCCTTTTTAAGTGCATCAAGCGTTTCTGTGTTCGTCAAAACTTGATTGACGGTTTCAGCAATTGATTTAGGAGATTTCAAATCAGCAAGTACGCCATGCCCATATTGGGTTGCGATATCATGTAAAAAAGGTAGATCATTGGAGATGAAAGGGAGTCCTGCAACTGTAAACTCAAAGAGTTTATTCGGGCTACAATAATGGTTGTTTTCATCGACGCCGTGATAAGGAATAATGCCAAGGCTTGCCTCACAAGTGAGCGTATGAAGCTCATCCGATGAAACGCCGCCGTAAAAAAAGACGCGTTCTTCAAGTTTTAATTCGGAGACGAGCGCTTTAAGATTTTTTTCGTAGTCCCCATATCCGATAATCACAAGTACGATATTCGTATTGAAATAGCTCGCTGCCTCTACGATACGATGAATGCCTCGGTTATCAGAAATCCAACCTTGGTAAAGCAAAATATGAGTGGATGGCTCAATATCAAACCGTTCACGCAATTGATGACTAGGCTGAATGGGTTTGAGGGGAGATGCATTAAATAGTGTGTGGGGGGGTGTTTTTATTTTGAATCGATGTGCCATTAATTTTGCAATATAGGGGTTTACTGTGATTACATCTGATGCATATTTAATGAGTTTTGATTCGTTTCGACGGTATTTTTTTTGTGTTTTTGGAGGTAGTTGCACTTGAGCATAATAAAGTTCGTGCGCATCATAGATAAGGGGGATTTTTTTTGTACGTGCAAATTCGACACCCACTGCAAGCATCGGGTAGTCATGTACATGGATAACATCAACAGGGTGTTTCAGCATTTGTGTGAGCACAAAGTGGTTAAAAGAATTGATGCGTGCGATACGGTTTGACCATAATCGGAATAAGCGGGATGCTATTTTTTGGATAAATGCGCTGGCATTTAGTTTAAATCGCTTAGACAGTGCAGTGAAGCGCTTGTCTTCCCAGTCATAAACAAATCGTTTTATTTGGATACCTTGTTGTTCATAGGTGGTTGGTTCATGACATTCAAAACCGGCTAGTAACGTCACTTGATGACCTTTATCTACCAAAGATTTTGCCTCTTGCAAAATACGACGGTCAATCATTAAATGATCTGTTGTTATCATTAAAATTTTTAGCGAAGAGGCAGACACGTTTGAATTATCCAGTCAAAAAATTTACAAACCATAGCATAGATGTAGGTGTGATTAAAATCACAAATTTTTTGACTGGAGAAAATTGTCTCAATGAGGGGTTAAGTGTTACTTATTATTGCTTTATTGGCTTTTTAAAAGGTTGAATTGCAAGACTCGTTATTACGTGTAACCGCATGATTTTTATATATTTAATAAGAGATTTAAAGTGCGTATTTGGATGTTCTTGGATGTTCTTGGATGAGCTACTATTACAGTGTAAGCGTTGCAGAATCAGTTGAGAATGACATGAATTCGTGAGACAATTCACGCGTATATTTTAGCTAGAGAGAGGGTTTTGTCTTCAGTCGGTAAGAAACGTTAACCGTTAATCTCTTTAAAGTTTTATTTGGGTACCTTGCTGCATTTTTTGTGTTTTTAGGTATGCTATCTTTGTTTCAGAGGCAATATAATGGGTTCAATAACGACTTTATGGTTCAATCGTCGTATGTTGTGGGCGACGAGCGTAACGGATATCGTGGTCCGATTTAAAGGCACCGTACTTGGTTTGGCTTGGACTATTCTTTATCCACTGTTATTTCTTGGTCTTTATGCTGTTGTTTACACCATGATTTTTCATGTGCGTACCTTAGAATATGCAACATATGACTATTTATTACTTATTTTTTGTGGATTAGTGCCCTTTATTGGCTTTTCTGAAGCCTTAGGTACGGGGGTTATGTCTGTGAGTAGTAATAAGACCCTGATTAAAAACACTTTGTTTCCAATAGAGCTTGTTCCGGTTAAAGCGGTTCTTACGAGTAGTGTAACGATGCTTGTGGGGCTTGTTTTGTTACACTTGGCTTTATGGTTTCATGGTATTTTTCATGCAACACAATTACTAATACCGGTTATTTTTCTGTTACAAATTTTATTTACCATTGGGCTTATTTGGATATTTTCTGCAATCAATGTATTTATACCTGATTTAGGTCAAATGGTAGGTATCCTGGTGCTTTTTTTAATGTTAGTTTCTCCGATTGCTTATACACAAGACATGATTCCGCAATCGCTTATGCCATTGATGTATCCTAATCCATTGTATTATTTGATTATGTTGTATCGGAGCACTGCGTTTTTGGGTGAATTAAGATTAGATTTGTTAATGATATTTTCTTTACTTTCGGTCACCATGCTATTAATAGGTGGTTTTTTCTTTAATCGACTTAAGCCTTTATTTAGTGATTATGTGTAAACCTATCATTCAGTTAGACAATATTTCAAAGTTGTATCGAAGCTATCAATCACCGAGACATCGGATGATGGATGCCATTGGTTTTCCTTTGCGTAAATTGAGTTACGATGAGTTTTGGGCTTTTCGTGATTTAAACTTAAAAGTTTATCCTGGGGAACGGGTTGGACTCGTTGGCCGAAATGGGGCAGGAAAAAGTACTTTATTGAAGTTGATTGCAGGTATTGTGAAGCCTAGTTCGGGTCGTATTCAGGTATCAGGTAAAATACAGGCTTTGATGGAGTTAGGCACAGGCTTTCACCCAGAGTTAACCGGGCGAAAAAATGTCTATTCTGCGTTTGCTTATCAGGGGGTTGTTGGAAAGCGAGCGCATCAGCTATTTGAAGAGGTTTTAGAGTTTTCCGAACTAGAAGATTTTATTGATAAGCCAGTTAAAATTTATTCATCAGGCATGTATGCACGGCTTGCGTTTGCTGCAAGTACGGCGATACGGCCAGATATCTTGATTATTGATGAAATTCTTGGTGCGGGTGATGCCTATTTTGCCGGGAAATCTGCAAAACGGATGAAAGATTTAACTTCAGAAGGAACGACTGTTCTTTTTGTTTCACACGATATTGCAGCGGTTCAAATGGTTTGTAATCGTGCCATATGGATAGAGAGGGGTCGAATTATTGCAGATGATGACCCAATTGAAGTAGGAAAACAGTATGCTGCATCTATTCGAAAGCAAGAAGAGTTTCGTTTGCGTGCCGTTAATTTAAAAATGAGTCGAGGTGATGCTCAAGCATTACTGACAGAGGATGATGTTGAAAAATCATTAATCATGCGTTTTGTGACGGCTTCAGGTGAGCATCCTGCGTTACCTGTACGTTTTTATGAAGTCAGTTTGAAGCATCAAGGAGAGGTTGTTCATCAGTTATTGTTAGGTGAGTCTTTAGATGATGATAGAACACAAAAGCTACACCTTTTAACTTCTCATTCAGATACAGATTGGGGGGTGCCGCATACGGATGAAAATAACCGGGCTTATCGTGAATTTTCTAATTGCAAGGGCCGGTATAAGCATGCCCCAGTTAATCTTAAAATACCCCTTGGGCTTGGTGAATTAGATGCGTTTTCGGTTGAAATTTGTCATGGTGGAAATGTGGGAGACGAAGACGTCTTATGCCAAATTTTTGTTGATAAATCTTATGAAACGATAGGAACAATTAATCGAACCACATCAAATACGAATACTTTGAATGTCCAGACGTTTAGTTTTGAGAAAGTGACGCAACAATTACAACTTGCATCTGATGTGAAGAAACAACCTGCTTTAAACTCTGTGTATGGTGATAAACCTACTTTAATAGAAAATGTTGATTTTATTGATGCAAATAGAGCATCGCAGCGTGTGTTTATTTTTGGCGAGGAATTAATCGTCAAAATTGATTGGAAGGCAGAGGAAACCCTAGAAAAAATGGCCTTTGTTGTAACATTCTACGGCATGGATGGGCGTTGTGTGACACAGGTGATTTCAGATTTTGTTTCAACGAAAAAGAATGGTTCTTCTGGTACAACCGAAGCGCGATTTTCGCCGCTGATGATAGGATCGGGAGAATATGTTATTTCGGTTGGGATTTATAACAATAAGACGGATAAAAACGTAGTCAATGAGCCGTTAAGTGTTCGAACGCGCCAGTATCGTATTAAAGTGATTCCGCCGCATGACTGTCGAATGGAGCGTGGGCTTGTTGTACACCCAATAGCGTGGCAATATGAGCATTTATAGTGTTAATTGAATCATTATTAAAGCATGCTTTGGGTGCTCATCCAGCGACTCAAACCCCACGGTTGATTCATGAAATATCATCAGTTTGCCTGGATGATGGTGTTATCTTACAAGATTATTTAGCCGAGAATAGAAATGGCGAAAAATTCATTTTTACCGTTGCTAATCCTTCAACACGTTATTTTTTGTCTCCGGTGATTGCAGCACATCAAACAAATGAAGAGGGTAGGAAAGAAGTTTTTTCAAATCAAGACAATGCGACTTTAAATTATGGATTAAGGTTGGCACGCAGAGGGCATCGTGTTTTTGGAATTGATCTTCGTTGGACGGGAGAGCGTAAAACAAGTGCTTTTTGGGGATTCTCGGCTTTTTGTGAGCAGTATCCAGATTGGAGCCCGATGGGTGCTGATTGTGCCGATTTTCAAGATTTAATCTATTTAATGCAAACTTATTTTTGTGAGCAATTACCTGTTAATTGGATAGGCCATTCTCATGGTGGCATTAATGGATATATTTTAGCAGCAACAGAGCCAGCAGGTACTTTTGCTCATCTTGTATGTAATGCTGCTTTTTTGGGGCTTCAAGAAACATCTGATTTAGATGTGTTGCCTAATTTAGGCTTTTATTTTAGAAAAGACTTTGGGCTTGAACTCTGGTATCGACTGGATGAGCTATTAGAAATTGCGAGTCGTAAGGCGTTCATTAAACTTAATTGCTATTTGTCAGATCAAACATTGCATTATCCGATACCAACAGTGACTCAAATGGAACGGTTTTCTGGCCTTGAAGAGCAGTTGATTTTATCAATGAATAAAGGTGGGCATAACTTTTCAGATGATGAACAGGTGCGTTCGGCCGTATTTATTGAGCAGCCGATTGACGCTTGAAGTATCATTGTGTCTCAATATTAGGGAGTGAATATGACCCAAATGAATACCTTAAATATGCGCTCTAGCCCTTCTTTATCGAATGATGAGCCAGCTCATCAAAACACTCAACGCATTGAGCAACCAGAAAATTATATTTTACAACGAAGAGAAATATTAAAAGCGTTGCTTAATCATCAGACTGAAAGTGTTTTAGGGGTCATGTATGGGCATACCAATGCACCAGGTTTTTTTCCTAAAGATTTAGATGTAACAGTGATTGATTTGAGTGCCACGGTTTCAAATATAATGACAGGACGTCATATACAACGTGGGAATGGTCGTTTACCTTTTGCTGATCAACAGTTTGATTTTGTGTATTGCTTTAATGTGATAGAGCATTTGAAAGCGCGAGAAATTGAATATGTATTGCAAGAAATGCAACGTGTATCGAAGAAGTATGTTTTGATTTCAGTGCCATTTAATGAAGAATCAGATGAGTCGTTGTTTTACTGTTCAGACTGCAGAGATGTAAATGATAGAAAGGGGCGTATCAGCGGATATTCATTGGATGGTTTTTTAAATGTATTATCCAATAAATCATTTCAGCATTCGGCAACTTTTTTACCAGGAGATACCGTTGTTTCTCCTAAAATGAAGTCTTCTAAACTGGGTTTTGGGCGTGCGTATACGCAGCATTATGGTGATTATTGTTGCTTGCGATGTGGAACTGACATCACAAAGGGAGATGCATTAGCTGTTTCAGCTATACCCACATCACAAGGATTAAATAAGATATCGTCTCAAAGTAAGTTATGGTGCCAATATGGTGAGTTGTTACTGCTTTTAACGCGCGTTGGTCATACGCCATATTTGCCAACGCAAGCAACGAAACTTCAGCACGCTTCTTTATTAGACATTGATTTCTCTAATTTTCAGCAATGTATGCGTGAAGATTTTATTCCTGGTGCATTGTGGAGTCGTTTTTCGTTGGGGAAAGGCTTCAAAATGGATCAGTCAGGTATTTCATTGGCGAATCCCACGCAGATAAATACGACACCGACAAGCATCAGACTTCCTGTAAAAATTAGAGCAGGTGATCATTTAAAATTGATTGTATCTGGTATGAAGCATGCGAGTTTTTCGCTTTTTGGAGTAGATGGGATTACAGGGCGTTTGATCTCACTTTTTGAGAAAACGCGGGTCGAGTCAAAGCATAAACAATTAACAATTAAAATTATTGTGGAATGGCTTCCTGATAGTTTTGGATCAACTTTAGAATTGTACTTATATGGACATTTAACGTTACATCGAATGATATATCAGCCTGAAGGTACTCATCGGGATGATCATCCTTTTTTAATGGTTCAGCCGGGGCTGAACATTGTTGATATCAAAACAGATAGGACTGAAGCAGTCTTTAGAACTTATTATGCTGAGTCTCATGGAAAGATTCCAACTATTTTAACCGAAAATAATATTCGGATATTAAAGAATAGAGATAAGCCGAGTCCGAACGATAGTAAAGCTGTTTCTTTGAATAGTACGATTAAGCATATTTTATTTGCACGTTTAGCGCGTTTTTTTAGAATGATAAAGAGGAGAGGACTTTATCATTTTAGACTTTTTATGAATGCTGTTCGAGTCAAATTATTGCAACGATTAAGATCATTGGTTGAGGTTGTGAAGGTCAGGATAACGGATAAATTAAAAAAGTTATTTTTTCCTAATGACATATTAAATTTAAAGATATTGTTTGCTTATCCTAAGCGTTGGCAATCGATTGAGAATGAAGCCATTCCGTTTGTGAGTGATGCGCATTCAAATGTGCTGGTTTTGTCTCATTTATTTCCACATCCGGATCAACCAGGTGTTGGTTCATTTGTACTTGAGCAATTAAGGTCGCTACAAGCAGAAGGTGTGAATGTTCGTGTGATGGCTGGTCGTCCTTTTTGGTTTGGACGTAAAAGAAACCCTTTTCGATTGTTAGGTGAGTGCTATAACTTTTTTAAGTTTTATCGTGCATGCAGTGAACGTTGGTGGATGATAGAAGGGGTGCCTGTTAGATACTTGCCGTATCCTATTATTGGATCTGCCTCACTGAATGGCTGGTGTTATCATCGTGCAATCACGCGGAATAAGCATAAACTGAGGCGTGTTTTTAAATTTGATTTTATTCATGCACACACGGGCCATCTTGATGGGGGTGCTGCGCGTTTACTCGCTGCAAAGACGCGTTGTCCTTATGTGATTACTGAACATACAGGCCCATTTTCTACTTTGATGCAACAGCCTAAGATTCGTCGGGTGACATTAGGTGCATTAAAAAGTGCGACATATGTAACCGCTGTATCTGAAGCGCAAAGAAAGCATATGTTATCTTATATGGGTGACAACTATAGCAATAAAGTTCACGTTGTTCATAATTCGGTTGATTTGAGTTTGTTTTTAAAATCAAAAGAATGGCGACCTGATTCAAATGCACCCAGGATTCTTTTTGTAGGCTATTTTGTTCCAATCAAAAATATTTCATTACTTTTAGAAGCCTTTCAGACGGTTTATACACAAAGACCACTTGCAACGCTTACGTTGGTCGGTGGAGGGGAAAATCGTGAGCAAGAACAAGAGATTGAAGAACAGTTACAGCTTTTGGGCATAAAAGATGCAACTAAAATGCAAGGCTATACAGAACGTAAAGATGTTGCGGAGCTGATGAGCGATGCGTGTGACATGCTCGTATTGAGCAGTAAGTCAGAAAGTTTTGGTTGTGTGGTTGCTGAAGCTTTGGCAGCGGGTAAACCGGCCGTGGTAACGCGCTGTGGAGGACCAGAAGATATTGTTATTGCTGATTGGATGGGGCGAATTTGTGAAAACAATAATCCACGTGCACTGGCTGAAGCCATATTAAGTGTTGCTGATCAATTGCCATCAATTGATTCTGACAAAATAAGAGCGTCTGCACGCATGCGTTTTTCGTCAGAAATGATTACAAAAAAACATGTGAGTTTATACGAGCGTCTCTTAAAATAAAGGGTGTGAATTGATAAGGTCAATTGATTTATTTTAATCAATGTCACTGTTTATAAAGTGTTACTAAAGGGATTGCGGGTAAGTTAGAAGGGGGGGTATCCCAGAGACTTAATACATGACCTCCGCCTCCAGATCCCGTAGGTTTAACAGCAATAGCACCGGCCTTAAGGAGTGAATTCATATGTGTTCTGAGTGGTTTACTGATGAGCCCCCATGCATCAAAGCATTCAGAGGCTGCTTGAATAGCTGAAGCGAGTTCGGTTTTGTTGTTTTGGGTTGTAAGAGCTATTTTTGCCTGTATAACACTGTGTGCCATGTTTGTATCAATTAGATGGGCTTGAGGCTTATCATTTTTCCAAAGGGTTTGAACTTGCTGGATGCATTCGGAGGTGATGCCGGCCTTGCCTGAGAACGAAAGACACCAATGAGGTTGCCAAGTGGGCGTGATTGGCGTTGTATTTCCAGACTGAAAGTAAATACCATTCGATGTTGAAGCACTGCCTGCAATATCAAGTCCACTGCTTTGACCGTGAAATATATCTTCAAGTGCTCGTGCGAATTCAAAAGGATTTAAATCAGTGTCAAAAATAGCCTTAAACCAACGTGTGATAGCAACACAAAGGGCTGCTGATGCACCTAGACCTGTGCCAATTGGAATATGATTAATAATGTATAATTTGCCTTTCGGTTGATTTGGGGAAAGTGCTAATTTTTGAAACCCTAAATGTAATAATTTCCAGATGGAAGGTTCACAGGCTTTGGCGTCAACACCTTGGTAGCTGAGTGTTAAATCTGTATTTGAGGCTTGGTATTGTAGCGTTAATGTTTTGTTCTTGAGCGGAAACACAAGGGCTGGGTGACCTCGAAGCACAGCATGCTCCCCGGTTAGAATCCATTTTCCATAGGTTGTGGTTTCAAAATCATAAGACATGAAGTGCTGTCTCCAACGCTTGTTGCTTAAATGTCTGGGCGATTTCGATTTGATCAGGTCTATAAAGTAAGTGAATATTAGGTCCTGCATCCATGGTTATCAGTGGCCCATCACCGGTTTTTTCCCAGGATTGTTGTAGTTGTTCTAAGATAAAATATGTTTTTTCAGTGAAATAATGAAAAGCAGGCTCTGATGCAGAAAATAAAGCATGCATATCTTGAAATTCGCGCCAACAAATTTGGTAAGCTGTATCCCAAGCTTGTGTTTGAAATGCGTCAAGGAGAGCATTTAAATTTTTCTCTGCGCGTATTTTTCGTGCTGGATAGTCTGCTAGGCGACTCACTCGCCTGTGTGCTTCACTAGAGGAGACTTCTTTCTCGGCTTGGTGAATTAAAATGACCTGATGAATAAGCTTTGGGTAGGGCAGTGAAATCGTTTGAACGTGTTCATGGTCCCAAATAGCCCATGGCTCAAAAAAAGAGCGACAAGATGAACCTGAGCCAATGCGGCTTAATTGGGCTTGTGTTTCTAGGTTTGGAAGTGATGTATTTGTACACGCAGCACATGCTGCTACAGCCGCTTTTGTAAGGGCTGCAAAACTTGAAGCCGAACTTGCAAGCCCTGTGCCGTGTGGGAAATTATTTGCAGAGCGAACCGTAAAATATTCGGTACATTCAAATTGTTTTTTGATGAATTTGAGATGATTTAAAAAGCGGGTTTGTGCTTTTTCGGAGAAAACATGAGGAATAAAAGTTTCTTGTTGATGAAGGGGTTCCCAGTGGTCTTCTTGGACATTATTTTTTTCAATCTCAACACGTGTCACAAGGTCGGGAAGGGTATATGAAAGTGACGCATTTAAAGGAATATTAGTATTACCTGGTGCCTTACCCATGTATTTAATGAGTGCGATGTTAGCAGGGGCTTCGATAGACCATTTCATGTGCTCTTATCCTGAAAAACTAGTGACCGGGGGCATCATCCCATAAAATTTTATGGAGTTGCAGCTGAAAGCGTACGGGGAGTTTATCTTTTAAGATCCATTCTGCCAAGGTTTTTGGCGCAAGCTGTTCAAAGCTTGGTGAAAATAATACTTCTGTGCGTTCGGTGAGTTTGTACTCTGTTATGGTATGACATGCCCAGTCATAATCTTCGCGACCACATAGAACGAATTTGATGTTATCCGTTGGTTTGATGTACTCAAGATTACTTAGTTTATTTTTATCAGCTTCTTTGGAGTCAGGTGTCTTTAAATCCATGACTATCATAACGCGCTTATCAACAGCTGAAATATCACGTGCACCACTGGTTTCAAGCGAAACAGAATAACCCTTGTCACAGAGTTTTTTGAGGAGAGGGATACAACCAACTTGTGCGAGTGGCTCGCCTCCTGTGACACAAATATGTCTGCAATTAAAATGGTCTATCTGCAATAAAATGTCATCAAGGCTCAGTGTTTTTCCACCGTGAAAAGCGTAAGCCGTATCGCAGTACTGACAGCGAAGAGGGCACCCTGTGAGGCGCACGAAAACAGTCGGTAGTCCGACTGTTTTGGATTCGCCTTGAAGGGAATGAAAGATTTCGGTGATGCGAAGTTGGTTTAAAAAACGATTCATATATTAGCTACTAAGGGTTTTCAGTTTTGATGCCGCAAGTTTAGCCGCATGGGTGTCTGGATAATCTCGAATGACAGCTTTAAGACGCTCACGTGCTGGACTTTTTTGACCCATTTCGGCAAGCGCATAGCCCAACTTAAGAGAGGATGCAGACGATTTACTGGAGTTTGGAAAGGTACTGAGAACGGTTTCAAATTGCTGAATGGCATCAGGGAAAGCTTTTTTAGTCATGTATAACTCACCGAGCCAATAGTGGGCATTTGCAGTGTATCCACCGCGTGGGTAATGTTGAATAAAACTTTTCATTGCCATGAGCGCTTTATCAAATTCTTTATTTTTGACAAGCTCATAGGCTGCTAAATAGCTGATTTGCTCATCTGCAGGTTTACCGCGTGGGGCTGTGTTGATTGGCAGTGCATTGAGTGGTTGTTCTGTGTTTTGTGCTTGGTTTTGGGTCGAGTCTGGGAGCGTTGTTGTCTGCCCATTATCACGTAACCTTGTATCTAAATCTTTATAAAAATCGAGTTGTTGTTGTTTTAATGTTTGTAGTGCATGTGTTTGTACTTCTAGCTGTCCTCTTAACTCGCTCAGTTCCTGTTGTAAGCCTTGTACTTTATTCAGTAAAGTTGTTGTTTCAAGAGATGAATCTGTCGGATTTTCTTCATGCGCAAGCGCGACATTGTCGTTTTCTTCGTAAGCTTCGGATAGGTCCGAATCGTCAATGTGCATGAAAGTGTCTGGCCGCTCTGCAGCAGCCAGTTGTTCATCAAAAAGGGCGTAATTTTCGCTCTCATCTACTACGGGCGCTTCAGCAAAGGCAGGCCAACTCAAACAACAGCCGAGACAAGCCGCGATAATAGTATGATGAACCGTATTTTTCATGGTAAGGGCCTCTTCTTATTTTGCCTCAAAGATTAACTCAACGCGTCTGTTTTGTGCGCGTGCTTCGTCGCTATGTCCTAAGTTAGCAGGTTTTTCTTTCCCGTAACTCACGACACGGATTTGATTTTTACTGACACCTGACATACGCATCATATGTGCGACTGACTTGGCACGACGCTCACCTAAAGCGACGTTATATTCTCGACTGCCACGTTCATCGGTGTTTCCTGCAAGCATAATGCGTGCAGATGGATGAGTGTTGAGGTATTTTGCTTGTGCTTTAATAGAAGCAACATATTGTGAAGCAACGGCACTACTATCATAGGAAAATAAATAGACTTGGTTATGAGGTGCTTCAGTTGTGTACATTTCTCCAGGTGCTTGACCAGCAAAATGAGTGAGGTGTCCCAAACCATCTAGATTGAGTCCTGTACCGTCTAAAAGTTGGTTTGTCCCAGAGCAAGATGCAACAAGTAATGCACCGGCCGTGATGGTCCCAAGTTTGAGTAAAGATTTGATGTTCATCCTAAGTCTCCTTTTTGATGATAAATGAAGGTTATTTTTGTTTTTTTACTATAGGTAATCATCCTACGGCTCTGGCTTTTCATTGTACAACATCTTATGTTTTTTGACTACCTCTGTCATTTCGGACTTGCTTTATCACAAAATTTAAGGCGTCTCTAATAAAAAGGTTGGATGCTTGGTTGGCAGCAACAACACCGCCGTAAGGTGTGTTTTTAAGACATGGAATGTGATGAGTAATCAGGCGAGAAGCAATCACATGGTTGTCTGATACCCGTATCACCGTAATTTTGGCAACAAAATGAACCATACTTTTCTTGGATAAAAAGTTTTGATTGAGCTCAATCAGTTGTGTGTCTAGGCGATAATCAGCCTTATCTGCATAAGGGCTTGATGTGATGGCACGAAAAGCATGACTGTCTTGGAAACCTTGTACTAAAAGGGGGTAAAGCATATCAGCTGGTGGATTTGTCCAAGCATTTTTTGCAAAGGGTTGGAGTGTAAATTGATGATTAACGTAGAGCATTTGTTCGGTTCGGTAACCTGACATTGCCTCAGGCTTAGAAATAAGTAAAGCATAATGCATGGGTGTATGATGGCGTATTTTATGCTGAGAGAGCGTTAAGGTGTACTGATTGGTCACGGGTGTTTTAACAGGCGTACAACTTGTCAGTAGTGAAAAGCCTAAAAGACTTAACCACATGACGCGAAGTTGTTTAGGGATAAAAGCGTGATTCACTGATGTTCTCCTGGACCAAGTTTAGGAGGTGCGCTACCACGTACAAGCACCGATGGATTTTGACGCATCTCAACACTCATCTTTTCAAGATTTGCTGCAATATCATTTAGGCGTCGCATGAGTAAGGTAATGGGTGGAAGTGTTTGTTGCGATAGTTGGTGAATGCTGTTTTTACCCGCTTTCATGGTGGCTGTAAATTGTTTGCCAGAAACAGAGACATCGTCTGCCATGGTATTAAACTTTTTCGCACTGACTCTTAAGTCTTGAGCCAATTTGGGTAGTTCTTCAAGGGTTCGACTCATATTTTCATTGTTCTTAGTGAATACAGCCGATAGTGATTCGAAATTACTAAGAATTTCGCTAACATTATCCGCATTTTCTTTGCTAAAAAAGCGTTTTAGATCGGCAGTAAGCGTATTCACGTTCTTTTCAAGCTGATTAAAAAACGAAGGCTTTGAAGGAATCACAGGATATGGAGAAGTAGGAGATTTTTTAAGGGGTACAAGGGACGGTGTTGTTGCCGTGAGTCCTAGATAAGTAGTACCTGTGATACCTTGGAAAACGAGGGTGGCTTCCGTACTTTCAGTAATGGGGACCTCTTGTTCAATTTTAAGAACTAAAATGACTTGCTCGGGATTTTCTTGATTGAGCTCAATCGAATTAATGATACCAACACGAACGCCATTATATTTAATAGGGGACTCTTCAGTTAAACCCGAAACAGATTCGTTTAGGTAGGTAATGTATGTTTTATATGTTTTTCTATCGAAACCAACCGATAGCCAAAGGCCTGCAGAAAGGAGGCCTGCGCCAAGTATTAATACAGTAAATCCAACTAGCGTGTAATTGGTTTTTGCTTCCAAGCGCATGACTCCTTTTTGTCACTATGTTACCTAGTTTAGATCTTACTAAAGTAATCGGCAATTAAAGGGTGCTTATTTTCCATTAATTTATCAATGGGGTCGATAGCTAAAATTTTACCATCACCAATAAAAGCCACTCTATCGGTTGTGCGTTTCAGAGAATCGATATCATGGCTTACAATCACGACAGTTAAATTTAAGGCACGTCTTAAAAATAAAATAAGCTCGTCAAATTGTTTGGCACTTAAAGGGTCGAGTCCTGATGTTGGCTCATCTAAAAATAAAAGTTCGGGGTCCATGGCAATCGCACGGGCGGCCGCGGCGCGTCGTTGCATACCACCACTTAATTCTGAAGGTAGCTTTGTTGCAGCATGAGACGGTAGGCCAACTAAACGTAGTTTTAAGTACGCTAACTGAGCCATGAATTGATGATTAAGCTCTGATAATTCTTGCATAGGAAACATAATATTTTCGAGCACTGTCATACCAGAAAAAAGCGCGCTATGTTGAAATAAAACGCCCCATCGTTGGCAAAGGTGTTGAATTTCATGTTCATTTAAGTCGCTTATTTCTTCACCAAACACACGAATGGATCCAGCAGTAGGCTTTAAAAGCGTTAAAATGCTACGTAAAACGGTTGTTTTTCCGCTGCCGCTACCACCAATAATGGCGAATACTTCGCCTGGATTAACAGAAAAATTCACATCAGTGTGAACCCACTGATCGCCTAAATGATTTTGCAGGCCTCGAACAGCAAGAATGGGTTCTGGCATTAGAGATCCATCCATTGGTAAATAATAGAATAGATTGCATCGGTAATAATAATAAGAAAGAGTGCCTGAACCACACTTTTAGTGGTTTGGCTGCCAATGCTATTGGCATTGGTTTTGACTTGAAATCCTTGAAAACATCCAACCAAGGCAATAAGTAGAGCAAATGCAGGTGCTTTATATAATCCAAGCATGAGTTGATCAGCGCCTACATCTGTTTGAAGTCGTGTTAAAAACTCATAATAGCCAACGTGCAGCATGCCTTTGGACATTATCATAGCCCCTAAAATACTGAAAACGTCGGCCCAAAAAATAACAAAAGGTAAAATGAATAGCAGTCCAAGTACTTTAGGGAGCACTAAAAGCTCAGTTGGAGATAAGCCCATGGTGTAGAGGGCGTCAATTTCTTCATTGACTTTCATGCTTCCAATTTGGGCTGTAAAAGCGGAGCTTGTCCTGCCGGCAACAATAATGGCTGTGATTAAAGGGGCAAACTCTCGAAAAATGGCCATGCCTGAAATATAGGCGATAAAACCGGTTGCACCATAGGTTTGGAGTTGTACACCCATTTGGTAAGCAAGTACGACACCGATTAAAAAAGAGAGCAAGGCGATAATAGGGAGTGCTTTTAGGCCGGCAGAACTGATGTTTGAAATAATGCTTGGCAATTGGAAGCGATCCCAATGTCTAAAAGCAATGAATAATTTGTCTGTTAAATCACCAACCAGTCGTACGAGTCCATCGCATTGATGAATTTTATGGATGGTCTCGCGGCCTAGCATCTCAAGGAAGTCTTCTTTTTTTGGGGGGGGCGTTATTTTTTTTTCAGCGTTCGCCTCTGATTGTTTTGATTGAATAAGGGTTAATAGTTCACGTTGCCCTTCTGTAAAATGGATGAGCGTGATTTCGTTATGTTTTTCTTGTAAGGCATGGATACAATCTAACAGTAAGAGTGCTCCTGCACTGTCAAGGGCATCAAGGTGTTCACCGCTGATGGTTATTTTTTGGGGTGTAGTGGGTGCTTGCGGTTCAAATCCTTGGCTTAGGTCTTTTAGATGTAGTGTTGACCATGTGCCTTGGCATAAATAGGTGTTTTTTTCCGCGTCCAAGGTAAAACGCGCGTCCTTAAAAGCGTTGTTTTCATCTGATGTGAGTGTTGCTATTGCGTCACGCATCGCTATCATCGCTTTGGAATATAACTTAGGATAATACGAAATTGCATTGCATGTCATGTCTTTATCTATGCATTGATGGTTGTCTCCTAGGTAACGTGATAGAATTTAAATCATTTTTAGTCAATTGATGCAGGAGAAGTATGTCAAACGAATACAAACAGTTTGAACAGCGCAAAGAAGATCATATAGCGCTTGCTTTAATGCATCAAAATCAAGCCACTGAATTGAACCGGCTAGACACAGTAGATTTAATACATGAGGCGTTGCCTAACCTTAATTTTGATGCAGTAGATATCTCAACAACACGTCTTGGTGTGCAAGTAGATAAGCCGTTTATTGTCTCGTCTATGACAGCAGGACATGAGCAAGCTCAAACACTCAACCGACATTTGATGGCTGCGTGCGCTGAAACCAATTGGGCGATGGGGGTTGGTTCACAACGTCGAGAATTAACGGATAAGGATGCTTCTTTGGTTTGGGCGTCTCTTCGCAAAGATTACCCTGATGTTATTTTGTATGGCAATCTTGGCATTGCGCAATTGATTACAACACCGGTTGATGCAGTGCTAAAGCTTACAGATACACTTAAAGCATCGGCACTGATTATTCATTGTAATCCACTGCAAGAGTGTATTCAGCCTGAAGGCACACCTCAGTTTGAAGGATGTTGGGATGCACTTGAAGGGTTAGTCGCTGCCTCTCCCGTACCTATCGTGTTGAAAGAAACAGGCTGTGGTTTTTCAAAAGATACGTTAAGTCGTTTAGCTCATATTGGCGTTGCAGCTATTGATGTGAGTGGGCTCGGGGGTACGCACTGGGGCCGCATTGAAGGGCATCGTGCGCTGGATGAATCGATTTTAAAGGCAGCCGCTGAAACGTTCCGAAACTGGGGTATTGATACTGTTCAGAGTGTACGAAATGCGGTAGCAGTATCTAAAAGCCTTGAAGTATGGGGCTCAGGAGGTGTTAGGCATGGGTTGGATGCAGCTAAGTTATTAGCACTTGGGGCAACAACTGTTGGATTTGCAAAGCCGATGCTTGAAGCTGCCATGCAGTCAGCGGATGATGTCATTCGAGTGATGCAAAAGATAGAATATGAATTGCGCATTGCTTTATTTTGTACAGGGAGTTGTTATTTAAATGAATTGAAGGAGAAAGTCCGTTGTTAAATGAAAAGGCTAGAGAAGGGTTTGAAGGATTTTCTAAATTAAAACGAGCCGAGCGATTTGAACGTTTGATTGCTATGGGGGCATTGACACATGAAGATGTCGCTTACTTGTCTAAAGGAGGCGTTCAAGCACTTGATTTAGGTGAAAATTTAATTGAAAACGTGATTGGTTATTTTCAATTACCACTTGGTGTTGCAACCAACTTTTGTATTGATGGCACGGACTATGTGATTCCGATGGCGGTTGAAGAAACGTCAATTATCGCAGCACTCTCTAAAACGGCGAAATGGATTCGAAAAGAAGGCAGTATTACAACAGAGGTGCTAGGTGATGCTATTTTAGGGCAAATTAATATTCCTAAAGTAGACAATTTTGATCATCTATCAACCATGTTTCATGAACATCGTGCTGCATTGATTAAAGAAGTGAACCAAGAGGTTGCAGCGAGCATGGTGGCGCGAGGTGGTGGGGTCACTGATATGATTTTGCGTCGCTTAGAGCGCCCAGAAGGTGGAGACATGGCAGTGATTCATTTAAGTATGAATAGCTGTGATGCGATGGGAGCTAATATCATCAACCAAGTGCTTGAATATTTAAAAAATCCAATTGAGATGTTAACCGGTGAAACGGTTGGCGTTTGTATTTTATCGAATTTAAACGATCAAAAATTAGCGCGTGCGCGCGTTATATTGAACAATGTTGATGAAGATTTAGGTGAGCGTCTTCAAGAAGTGTCTTTGTTTGCAGAAATTGACCCTTATCGTGCAGCAACCCATAACAAAGGGGTTATGAATGGTATTGATCCTATTTTAATTGCAACAGGAAATGATTGGCGGGCTGTTGAGGCGGGTGTACATGCTTATGCTGCACGTTCAGGGCGTTATCAAGCCATTTCAACTTGGCGTTACAAAGAAGGTGTTTTAACAGGTGAGTTAACAGCTCCTTTGGTTGCAGGAACGGTTGGCGGCGTGACAGCATTACATCCAACGGCACGCATGTGTCTTAACATGATGGATATTACCTCAGCTGCTCATTTGTCTCGTGTGCTTGCAGCTGTTGGCCTGGTTCAAAATTTAGGGGCGATTAATGCCATGTGTACTGAAGGAATTATTCAAGGTCATATGAAATTGCACATTGATAATTTATTGCTGGTTGCAGGCGCAAATGATGCTGAATTGCCCGTGTTAAAAAAGCGTTTAAAGCATTGGCTAACAGTGCATCGCCGTGTAGGCTTAAAGCAAGCCCGGGAGCTGTTAGCAGAGCTGCGTCATACGCCACAAGTGGTTCCTGATACGCAATGATATTTAAGTTTCCTGCAAAAACATTTTTACTGGGTGAGTATGTGGCATTACAGGATGGTCCTGCCATTATCTTAACCACCGAACCTTGTTTTGAAGTTGGACTGACTGATAAGCAAGAAGCACCCATGATACATCCTGATTCTCCAGCGGGCCAATTTTGGACACATTCAGGGATGACTGAAACGCTTACTTGGTTTGACCCTTATAATGGTATTGGTGGGCTTGGCGCGTCAAGTGCGCAGTTTTTAGGGGCTTATGCCGCTTATTTATCAATACATGATAAGCCATTAGCAGAACAAGCACTGTTAGAGGCTTATTGGTCTTCGAGTTTTAAAGAGGGACAAGGGATTCGTCCGAGTGGTTATGATGTGTTAGCGCAAGCGCAAAGTGGTTGTGTTTACCTGCACCGCAAGCAAGCAGTTAATCAGGTGTATCCGTGGCCTTTTTCTGATTTGGCATTTGTTTTGTTGCATACGGGTGAGAAACTTGCAACACATCATCACCTTCAAGCGCTTTGTTTGACGGATGCAATCAGTTTACTGGCACCAATTGTAGAGAGAGGAAAAAAGGCATTTGAAGAAAAAAACAGTGCTTTATTGGTTGAAGCCGTAAATGCATATCATCAACAATTGATGCGTCTTGATTTAGTTGCGCCACAAACAAAGGCACATATTACGTGCTTATCTGACAATTCAGATGTGCTAGCGCTTAAAGGATGCGGAGCCATGGGCGCTGATGTGATGTTGGCACTTGTGCCTTCTCATCGATTGACAGCGGTAATAACATCTTTTTCTGCTGAGGGCTTTTCTGTTTTGGCAAGTTCACGTAACCTATATCATGAAAAGAAATCATACGGGATGCACTTAACCCCTTGACCTTCTGGTACGATCCGGTATGATCTCAGCCTCTTTGGGGCCGTTAGCTCAGTTGGTAGAGCAGAAGACTTTTAATCTTTTGGTCATAAGTTCGAATCTTATACGGCCCACCATCTTTAAATGCGCTCGTAGCTCAGCTGGATAGAGTACTTGGCTTCGAACCAAGGTGTCGGGGGTTCGAGTCCCTCCGAGCGCACCATATAATCAAGCACTTACGTTCCATTCTAAATGGGTTTAAAGCAAGGCATGTAGTAGAATTGTAACACCCTAACGCTACACCTTAACCCTATGCCCTTATGTTATTTGTACACCCAACCCTTCGATTCGATTTGCAGCTGTGCGCAAATGTTCACCGGAAAGATGGGCATATCGCAAAACCATCTCAAAACAAGACCAGCCTCCAAGTTGTTGAAGCTCTTGCAAGCTTGTCCCATTCTGGACGTGCCAGCTTGCCCAGGTGTGCCTTAAATCATGCCAGCGAAAGTTCTCTATGCCAGCCCGTTTTAATGCGTTAACCCAAGCCCGGGTACTGCATTGCTTGACCGGATGCTCGTGATAGGTAAATACATACTCAGGATGTGTTCCGAGCCTTGCTTTCAACACAGTCAGTGCATCCTCATTTAAGGGTACAGGGATCGCTTTTTTGGTTTTGGCTTGGTCGGGGTGAATCCAAGCATGACATTTCATCAAGTCGACGTTTTGCCACTGCAATCCCCGTACATTAGAAGCTCTCAGTCCTGTTGCTAAAGAGAAGGCTGCCATATCCCTTAGGTGGGTAGGTAGTTCTCTTAGCAAGCGGTTAGCTTCGTCTACCGTTAACCAGCGAATCCGGTGTTTTTCAATCTTGTGCATCCGAACAACAGGTACTTTATCTATCCATTCCCATTCTCGGTGTGCACGATTTAAAATAGCCCTGATAATTTCAAGCATTCGATTAACGGTTGTTAGTGTGACACCTTCAGCCGCTTTAGCGTTTGCTATTGTTTCTAACAGATCACGGTTCATTTCGTGTAGTTCGACGTGATGCAAATGCTTATCTAACCACCGTAAAGTTACCTTGTCTGTTTCAATACTACGTTTGGAACGGCTTTCATGTAGCCAGCGTAGAACAGCGTCTTGCCATGAGTAAACAGGTTTTTGCTCTAGTTTGGCTATATTCCAAAGTTGAGCTTTGAGTTTGTCATGATATTCTCTCGCTGCTACTTGATTGTCAGTCCCAGTGCTTTGTTGTATGCGTTGTCCATTGTGGGTGAAGCTAACCCACCAAGTTGTGTTTCTTTTATAAAGCGCCATGATTCTTTACTCCTATCAGCAGCGCCTTGCGATGTAACCGGAACAGGATACTGAGAGCGCATATACAACACAAGGTCTTGTTCAATGAATCGCCATCCCTTGCCTATTTTTACCGCGGGTATTTTGTGAGCGACAACTAATCGACGAACAGTCTCTTTGTGTGCCCCTAAAAAGTTTGCAGCCTCGGCTATATTCATCGTTTTCATTCAAATCTCTTCGCGGTGGCATTTGAGGTCGATAATGTTGCTAGCGAAATTTGGTTCTGGTTCATCTTCGAAGTCGAAGTTTGCGCCACCTTTGCAGGATTCCCAGAGTATGTCGCCAGGGGATTTTCGTGTAGAACGTGTTTTAGGTTTTGCATGTAATGCCTCCTTTGCTGTAACCGGTACAATTTCATCTTCCCAAGATTGCTGTGTAAGCCAGTTGGTTGGATGCTTCCAATTGGGGACCTAAATTCCTAAAGTTTTTTTCTCATTCACTGTTGCAACCTGTGCCTTAAGTGCACGCAAGATTTTCTGCATGAGCGGTTCATCAGGATTGAGCTCCTGAAAAACTTGCCAAGCTTTCTGCTTGCCTTGCTTTTGTGGATAACTTCCCCAAAAGGCTTCAAATTTTTGTAATAAAAAAAATAAATAATTATTATCTTTATGAGGTGTGGCGGGTTGTGCTGTTTTTGATGTGGTGGCTTTTGAATGATAAAGCTTAGAATTTGGCGTGATGCCTAGGTTTTCTTCTGGTGCTTTACTGGTGGCTTCATATGGCGACTTACTGGCGGGTTTGTTTTGGGCAGACTTATCCCTTAAGGCTAAAACACATTTAAAAATAAGTTGTTTCTGTGCCGGTTGAACTTCAATCAGTCCAGTTTTTACTAAGTGCTTTATCGCACGACGAACTTGATCGTAATTTGGGCTGCCACTTTCTTGTATGCCAGAATGTGGCTCAATATAAAGCGCTTCTCCAAGTGATTGATAGCTAATGCGGCGCTTGACACCCGTGATGCCTGTTTTACGATCCATATAGGGTCTAATGCCCCTGAAGTAGAGGAGTTGCTGAATATAAGGCAGGCCCTCTAAGGCATGTAACTCTTCAGCTGTGATCGTGAAAAAATCCATATCAAACCTATCATTTTTGATATCAAACGATATCAAGTGGTATCAGATAATAAATCACCATGACTTATTTTTAATTCATTATGACGGGTTAGATCGGGAGGTCAATAGGGTTTTGAGGTGTGATATTGAATGATACTAAATGAACCTGAAAAAATTTAAGGGAGCTTGGAATTATGTTAAAATTTTGCCAAAAGTTACGGGCTTATATTTTTTGATTTTAAATTAAGGTGGGGATAAAATGATAAAGAACTTGGTTATATTTTACCCACAATTACTTAAGAAAATACTTGCCGTCTTTATAATCACTTTAGTTATTGCTGTGATTTTTGCGGTGTTTGTGTTTTATCCGCAGTTATTTCAGTGTAAAAATACATATAAATTTAAGCAATATAAAATATATTTTTGTAACAAAAATAAAATATCATCACAAGAGCAAAGTGATTTGAAATCTGTACTGAGTAAAACTGAAAAATTGCTGGAAAAATCGGATATATTTGACCCTAAGGTAAATTTTAACTTGTTTTTAAATATGGGAAATAAATCGTCATTCACTCTACCCCTTCAGTTTAATAAAGAAGCTTATGCTCAGACCACTTCATTTTTTGATAACATTTCTGCTTGGAATATCAATTTAAAAACCAATGAAGCGTTTGTTTCATCAGGACACCATCGACCATTATCTGCAGTACTTGCTCATGAATCCGTACATGTTTTATATGACAAACACTATACGTTGCGTAAAAAACTATTAATAATGTCAGATGAATCAGAACGCTCAACATATGGATTCATGTGGAAAGAAGAAGGTTATGCCGAATATATTGCGGGTGGATCAGGCATCAATATGAAAGATGGTCTACAGATTTTGAATGGGCACCCCAATGCATCTTATCACCCGTTTGAAGTGGATTACTTCAAATACTTTTTAACCATTAAATATTTAATTGAAGTTAAAAAATTAAGCTTAGATCAAATTGTTCATACTAAGATGGATTTCAATACGGTGTTACGTGATGCGATGAATCATTTTAGCGACGCCCAAAAAACTTAACGACATTAAAGCAATGTACTGGGTTACCAAAACAAGGCATTGCAAAGATGTTGATTGATAAAACCAAAGAAAAAGCCATTCAGATGGGTTTTAATGCGTTTTATCTATTTGTTTTTGACCCAACGTTACCTAAAATTATTATCAGCAGCTTGGCTGGAAGAAAATAAATCTGAATCAATTCAAGAAACATGTTGTAACGATGATGCAGAGAAGGTTATGAAATCGGAAAAATGCCAATCAAGATTAATACAAATGCATGGTATTGATATTTATTTATCAAGAAAACGCATTAAGAATATTAACCTACGCATTGATGCAGAAGGGAAGGTGAATGTCAGCGCACCCATGAAATGTGCTTTGACTACAATTGGGTGTTTTTTGCAAGAAAAGCGAAGTTGGATTATACGACATAGAAAGCAGTTATTACTGAGACCACAGATGTCTCAAGTTGAGTTCTCTTCTGGAGATTTACATCAGTTTTTAGGCCAAACCTATAGACTCATTATCCATGAGCATACGTCACAACAAAAAGTTACTTTAGAAGGCAATCAGTTAGGTTGTTATCTTAAAAACTCAGCAAATCATGATAAGAAGCGTCTTTTATTGAATCAATGGCATCGAACACAAATGAAAGCTTTAATTCCTGAGTTGCTTACAAAATGGGAGCTTATAATAGGTGTTAAAGCCAATCAATGGGGAATTAAAGCCATGAAAACCCGCTGGGGCTCATGTAATACCACTAAAAAACGAATTTGGCTTAATCTGTATTTAATCCATCATCCGTTAGGTTGCTTAGAATATGTGTTGGTTCATGAATTAGTACACTTATTGGAAGCAAGCCATAATCATCGTTTTTACTCTTTGATGACTCATTTTATGCCAGATTGGAAGGTTTATAAAATATTACTGAAAGGTGGAGTGGGCTCATACTAGAATCTTGGTAAAATCTGAGGGGAAAGCATAAAAATGCCAGTTATTATAGAAACAGAACGTTTAATATTGCGCACATGGTGTGATGATGACTTAGAACCTATGTTTAGGATTAATCAGGATCCTAAAGTCATGGAGTATTTGCTTCCTATGAGCAGTAAACAAGAGACTCAAGATTTTATTGATCGCGCTAAAAGAAACCAAGAGGTATATGGTTATACTTTTTATGCGGTAGAACTGAAATCCACACATGAAATGATAGGTTTTATTGGTTTATTGCATCGGAAACAAGTACCTTTTAGTGATTCCAATCCTTCAACGGAAATAGGTTGGCGCTTAGCTTCGAAACACTGGGGAAAGGGATTTGCAACTGAAGGTGCCACAGCTGTCTTAGCGTATGCTTTTCATGTGCTATATTTACCCGAAGTTGTATCCCTTACAGTGGTGAATAATACAAAGTCTAGGCGAGTGATGGAGAAAATAGGGCTTACTCATAACCCCGATGATGATTTTGATCATCCTAAGGTACCTGATGATAGCCCTTTGAAGCAGCATGTTTTATATCGTTTATTTCAGCAAGAATATCTTGCTGAAATAAAGCCTTTATTAGAATGATTATTCTGTTTGACACTTGGTAATTAAGAGATAGTGCATCCGATAGAATCGTGTAATGGTTTCCCTTCGGCAGTTAACTCCACTGAAAAGCGGACATTTTTTGAAATTTGTCCTCTAATTGGAGTTAATTCAGCGGCGTCTATTTCGTAAAAAGATACCTTATAAACGGAAGAGTGAGATATACATCGAGGTATTCCCGTACTGCCGTCAAAAACAGCTTCGATGTGCAAGACTTCTTCTTTTTCTTCCATATTTGCGTTATCTCTAATTTCAACATAGAAATAGGCTGGTTGAGTAATCTCACTGAAATCCTCTCTTTTAGTTCTTGCGTATTTTGCTGCATCTTCCTCACGAGCAAATAGGTTCACTTTTCCTTCTATAATGTACGATGTGGCAATTTCCGAGTCAGGAATATTTGTTCGGAAAGTAGGTGCACCAGAACCAAGTTCACCAATTCTTACTGAATTACCAATGACGTAACCATATTTCATACTGTACACCTATAAATAAAAAGTTATTAATATCTAAATTTTAACGGCATTACTTGTATTTTAAGAAATCGCGCAAGAAAAACCATGCGTCATTTCGGCGTCAACTAAGTTACTATTTCGGGCTTTGGCTGATTCAGTAAAGCAGAGACTGTCAATCGAAGCAATATCTTCAGATTTTACTTTGTAAACATTAAATTCGGAGTCTTGCACCTTGTCAGTAGTATTTTTAAACCTTTGCATTTCTTCGTATTTATAATACTTAATAGTTTCTGTGTTAACCCAGGCGTCATACATAAGTGCCCGAGTAATCGGTTGAAGGCTAGGCATGAATTCTAAATTCATTGTAATTTCGGCTACAGCACCATATGAGCCGCTGGTTTTTGGAGGAACCCCTGCTGAATAAAATATTTCAGCCATTTCAAGAGCTTTGTTCTTGTTATCAAAAACAAAGATCTCAGAATATTTATTGATGCTTTTCATCAACTCAAATTCAGAAGGAAAATAGCTTTTATTTCCTAATAGAAACCCAGTGAACATCGGCTGGCGAACTACAACGTATAATGGCATAAAAGTTCCTTTGAAAATTTGATCGGGCTGATTGTGCGAAATAATACGAAAAAACTAATAAAATGTCAATTATAGGTCATCATGAGTTATAATAAGTCTAAATTGTTTTCGGGGCGTGGCACAAGAATTAACATATAAAATTTTTAGATTTTCATAATTAGTGACTGTCATAACTGCATGGTCAAAAATCATAATTTCATGTCTGGACCTGAAGTAGACAAGAAAGAAAGGGTAGTGCATTAAATTTATTGCTGTTGTAAGATCCTTCGTTTTTCATGGAGCGAAAAATGGCTGTTATTGGGGTAGATTGTATTGCATGTGAAAAGAATAACGTCATCAAAAATGGCAAATCAAGCGTAGGTGAACAACGATACTGCTGCAAGTCAGATGGCTGTGGTAAAACTTTCCAACTATCACATCGTTATAAGGCCTGTAAAACTGGAACGAAAGAACAGATTGTTGATATGGCACTGAATGGTTCAGGTGTCCGAGATACAGCACGTGTATTGTCTGTTGCAATTAACACCGTTATTACAACACTCAAAAAAAAGCCTGTAATCTCGTCAAAGTAAACCTGAATAAACTAACGAATCCACCTCTTGAACAAGGCCCGGTTTTACTGTTGCCACTTGCCTTAGAATTAGATGAGCAGTGGTCTTTTGTACAGAATAAGTCAAACCAACGGTGGCTATGGCTAGCGATAAATCATTATACAAGCGAGATACTCGCATACATGTTTGGTCGCCGCACAGACACTGCTCTCAAGGAGCTAAAGCACCTACTTTCGCCATTCAACATCACAAAATATTTTACTGATGGGCTTGGCGCATACCAACGTTTGTTACCTCATGCACAACATGAAGAAGGCAAACGGAATACGCAAAAAATAGAGCGTAAATTTTTAACCTTTCGAACCCGCATCAAGCGCTTAGCTCGGAGAACAATATGCTTTTCAAAATCTGAGTGGATGCATGACATTGTCATTGGCCTGTTTATTAATCGCTTCGAGTTTGGCATAAATGTATAAAACAATAAGTTTAAAACACCACCAATATTTAAGACATAAAAATTCAACGCATAATTTCAAAATAAAAAAGGAGCCAAGTATTCATTTGACACAACTGATACAACTTTGAGTTTCAATCTTAATGCTTTTGAGATGCGAGACTAATTCAACAGAAGTATATAAAGCCGGTAAACGTGCGGAATCCAATGAAGTTATGTCAAGTGAATATTTGGCCCTTTCACAAGTGAAAACAAAAAAAGCTAAACTGGATGACGCAGTTGAGTAAATGGTCTTTTCAGTTCAGTTAAGAAAGCGAGGAGTTAATACTGGCAGCTGTATCATTCTTTTGAATTTCTCCGCTAACCTTTTGTTCTGCTTCAACTTCACTTGCTGGCTGGAAGTGAGAAAGCCTTGCTCTTGCATTCAACGTTTCTTGAGTTTCAACAGGGTGCGAAATAACAGAACTTTCTAACGCTTCTGTAATATCTTGATAATTATGCTGTTGAGCAATATTAATAGGGCGCTGATTTTTATGGTTTAATACATTTGTGCTGGCGCCAGATGATAATAATATAAGCACGATGGGTAATTGTCCAAAGTTTACAGCAACATGAAGAGGGGTATCTCCTTCTTTATTTTTCAAATTAATGTCATGAAATTGAGTTAAAAACAATCTTATTACTTCTACACAGCAATTTTGGGCTGCAAGGTGCAATAACGATACGTCAGTTTGGTCCATGCAATCAATTTGCGTGAGATCAACTGAAAGGTCTAGGAGTAATTGAATGTTATGGACATGATTGAACGATGTTGATATTTGCGCGAAATATTTAATTTCAGAACTTATTAATAATGTTTCTGTAACAGGTTGTTGCCATTGTAGCGTGTCAATTGGTCTTGTTAAGTCAAATGTTTTTTCCATCCATGGGGTTGTTATAATTTCAGTTGCAATACTGATATAGGGAGAAACTTTGTTTGTATGGGTGCTGTTAACAATTTCTTCAGCGATTTCTCTTTTGGATTTAAGGGAAACCTGAAGGCTTGAGACTGATGCGAGTGATTGGATAATCTCTTCTGTAGAAAAAGTCCAGTGTCCGTCAAAGTAAATTAAATTAAACGAGTTATGCCCATACATTAATTCAATTGAATAATGGTTCTGGTTTTTTTCTGGGTTAGCTTTCTGTTGTAAATATTTTTCTTCCTCATGGGCAAGAGCCTTGATGAGCTCAATAACTTCCCTTTCTAAGGAGGAGTGGCTGTAAAAAATAGCATCGACAGTTTCCTCTGCAGAAAGTATATGGGCACCTAGCGTAATGTCATTAGGGTCAATATCATCATTACTATCAATAGGTTGCCATAATTGATCAAAGCAATATATCAGTACAGAGGAATGACTACGGCTACTTAAAAGAAGCGCAAAAGAGTTCTTGCAGGGAATATGAAGTTGGTCAAAAGTAAATTCGAACAGCTTCAATCGTTCGAGTAATTGAGTTTTTGTATAAATACCTATTTCCAAATATATACATTTAAGTTCTTCAAAATATTCGATGAACTTAGGGGCTGCTGCTTTTTTAGATATTTCTGAGATATCACATTGACTCTTCGCAGGTCTGAAATACCTACTTGGGGTTTGGTACATGAGCATGCCTCCCAAAAACATGCACATCTCCATATTCAATAGTATTAGTTTGTGCTGTTCTTCTGTGACTTGGCTAGCATCTTTTGTTTTTAATGCAGTAATTGTTGCTTCAAATTTATCTGTTTGTACACTGTCATGATCTAGACGAATCATTTCCTGAATACGCCTTTGAAATAAATCATGCCCACCACGACCACTTTGCTCACGTAGAAAATAAGACTCCAGTAGTTTACATGCAAAACCTCGGCAGGCACTTAGCTCCGATTCAGGGGAGAAAAGATTTAGTGATACGGCTAGCCTTTCAATTAAGGGGATAACTTTCATCGATAAATCAAGAAAATTGAAAGTGCAATATTAGCATAAAAACACTGTTATGATCAAAATAAAGTCAATAATCCGAAGTAATACCGCTTATTAAGACAACGCCCACCTTTTTTAACTTCACATCTAAGTGTCTTCTCCCCTATAAACATACAATTCCAGTAGAAAACAATCAATTTAAGTTCTGATTAATCCACGTTTCAATCACTACAGCACGCCAGGCAAGAATGCCATTTAATTTATTTGGTTTGGGAAATTTATCTTCCATCCACCAACGTCTGAGGGTTAGGCGATTACGGCCAATAAGTTTTTCTAAATCTGCAATGAAAAATATTTGTTGGGTTAGTTCCTGAGTATTTGTACTTTGCACTTTCGTCTCCTAGCATTACTAATTAAATCTAACCGAATACAATGAGATTAATTGTGTTTTTAATGATCAATAAAACCTTGTGATCATTAAAATAAGTATTGATTTCTGCGTCACTGCAGTAGGCTTTTATCTGCAGTGACGCAGAAATACGCTTCAAAATTTTAATATTAAAATCAATTGATTAGGTATAAATATTCAATCCCGTAGAACGGGAATGAACATAAATCTCTTAAGTTTTCACTTAGTTAGAAGAGGTTTAAAATTTTAATCTAAGCGACGTTTTTACAGTGAGTCATTTTTTAAGTCGGCCTTGGATAAAGTTCTTTATGCGCTTGGGCTATATTCTTTTTTTGTTCATTCGCGTGAAACGCGTTTGAACTTTAAGGTATAAGTTGTTGATCTTAAAATTTAATTTTTTGTCTGTATTTATGCGTCACTGCAGATAAAAAGCACCTGCAGTGACGCATAAAAAGAGCAGTCTGAAGTATTAAGGCTAAACTTTCCCTAGCGGGGTATATTTTAATGTAAGTAATTCACTATTAAAGTGAACCATTAGTCTTACAGTGTATGATGTGCGCTATCTTTTGGGCATTCATTTTACAATGCCACACCCTAAAATAGGTCGTATCATACCTTTATTTCTAATTTCCAAATTGGAAATTAGAAACTGGGTGTACTATAATCTTATTAAATTTAAGGAGATAGGCGAGGTTATGCTTAAAGGGCATGATATAGCGATACTTAGCAAGCTCTTGCTCAAATTGGCAGCCAAGGAGCCTGCCGCATTTAAAAATATTGCTTACGAGCTCTATATTAGCCAGTCTGAAGTGACGAAAGGTGTTAAAAGGCTTGAGAAGTCTAGGCTTTTAACGCGCTACTCAGATAATAGCATCGAAGTGCATAAGCATGAGCTTATGGAATGCTTTGTTCATGGCGTGAAATATTTTTTTCCAGCGGAAGTTAATATTGCAACGCGCGGCATGCCGGCGGCATACAGCTCTCCTCATTTTAAAAAAATAATCCTAAGTGAAGAGACTTATGTTTGGCCATATATTCATGGGGATACAAAAGGTTTGGCCTTAACCCCTCTATATAAAAGCCTACCGAATGCATTAGATAGAGCTCCTGATGAAAAGTTTAATATCATCATGGGGGCGTTAGATTTGTTTAGATTGGGTGGGAAACGTGAGAATAGCATCGCATTAAATACATTGGAAGATTGTATATGGAATCAACAAGACTGAAACAAAATAAAGAAGCATTGTATTACGCAGCTGGCCGTTTAAAAGATTTAAATGACCAAGTTGTTTATGTAGGAGGTCGAATTGTTGGTTTGCTGATGACTGATTTCGTGGAAGATGATGTGCGGCCAACCTTCGATATTGACGTTGCGATTGATTTAGAGACAACGAGTATTACGGCGCATTATACGTTACAGAAAAAATTGGAGGGCTTGGGGTTTAAAGCCGAGGGTAGCATTAACGGTAGGTATATTTTTGGTGAGCTTGTACTTGATGTGATGTACACAGACGGTGCACTGCAGGGGCTTGATTCTACTTGGTATCAAGCAGGGTTCGATAATGCAATTGAAGTACAGGTTAAGGATAGAACAATAAAAATACTCAATGCTGTTTATTTTATAGCAACGAAGCTTGAAGCTTTCACGGATCGAGCATACAAAAGCAATGACTACTGGGATTGTAAGGATTTAGAAGATATCATTAATGTTATTAATGGTAGGCCAGAACTGCTGGATGAGTTGAGGGACTCACCAGTCAATGTGGTGCAGTTTATTGCAGCGTACTTCAGAAAGCTTTTTAATGACCCTAAATGGTTAGACGCAATAAAGGCCATTGCTCGAGATGAGCGTTCGAGAAGCATTGTTTTAAGCGCAATAGAAAGCATTATCTTACTTGAAGGCAAGGTGTAGCAGATTTGTAACAGGTCCAGCTATAATGTGGCTTACTCAGGCGGCTTTAGGCCGTACATGATAGAATCGTTACATCGCAAGTAACTGATTTTATTAATTAAATTACTTGGGTTATATGGCTTCGAACCAAGGTGTCGGGGGTTCGAGTCCCTCCGAGCGCACCATATAATCAAGAACTTACGTGATGTTCCTGAGTATTTGGAACAAAGTATGCAGCAGAATTGTAACTTCTTGGTATTACACCTTGACCCCATTACTATGATCCCCTGGTTTTTATTGATCGGATGCAAACGTTTTACTATGATGAATTAGGTTGCAAAGTGGAAAGAGTGTAACCGTTCAGTAAAGTACCTCTGAAAATAACATCAGCAGGAATACAACTTAATACTGGAAAAAGAGAGTGTAATTATGGAAAAACCTAAACTACCTGAAAAAAGTCCAGCTATTATTATTTTTTTATATGGGACTTCAACTTCAGGAAAAACCACGATTTGCAAAGTCTTAAAAAATTTAATCAGCGATTTGAAAATTGATGGGACAGATTCTGCTTATGAAAGACTTGAAGGGCATAATTTTGAAAAAATTTTTAAGTATTTCAATGAGAATAAAAATCAATTTCCTGGCATAAAGGATCTACATGCTACATTTACTGTCGATGAAATTTGTAATGGAATATTAAGTAAACAGGTTGATATAAACAATAGAAAAGTAGCACTTACGTTTGATTGGGATAAAAGTACGTTTGCACGTATGCTTGAAGAGACATTTGGTTCAGAATTTTTAATTGAAAAAAAAGCCATTACTACACTGCGTGTCATAGCTAAAAGTTATTTTAATCAGCTATCTATGACTGCTTATGAAAATATGTGTCTTTTAGCTATCAGTAATTCATTGCAAGGTGTCCCCACTATTTTAGATGTTGTTCCTCATCCGGGACGTTCAAGCCAGTACAGAATAGACCTTTTGCAAGAAAAATTAATACAACAAAATCTTACTAGCTCCTTACACTTAGCATTAATCCATTGTTCAATTAATCAATTATCTTCTCGAATGGTCGAACGTAACCGACAAGCAATAATTAATGATGATCTAGAGAATATAAGGGATGAGTCCTTCCCATTTAGGCAATACGCTCAACTTTTTGGAACTGTTAATAATTCAAAAAATAAACATATAGGACAATTAAAGATAGAAGAGGCCAGAAAAGCAATTGCTCCATTTTGTACTAATTTTGATGAAGCAAACGAAATAATCGAAAAAATAGGGCTTATTAGCCCTTTAATTGAAATTAATATCAGTCCCAAATGTAGCTTTGATACACTCTATGATTCAAGTTCAGAACCTGCTGAAAAAATTGCGCAAAATATTTATAAAACATGGGAGAATTATTCAATAGGAAAAGATATTCAATGATATAACAACAGCTCCTATTCTTACCTATAAGTTTTTGCTGAAAAAACCCGAGCCTTAGCTGAGCGCACCATTAAATTAAGTACATGCAGGGGCGTCGCCGGTTGATGACATATTGGCTTCTTCCATGTGCTGTGAATCAACTGTGGGTGAGCGTGGTCTTTTATGATGGAAAACGGTACCAGGAACAGTGCTTGGCGGAGGAACAGTGTCGGATGATAAAGGAACAATGCTTGAAGAAGCGGTAGTGCCGAATGAAGGAACAACCGTGCTGGATGATGAAGAAGCAGTGCTTGGTGAAGGAATAGAAGAGGGTGGTAGCGTGATAACATATCGTTCAACTTCTTGTTGTATGAGTGCGTTAATACGTCGATTGGTATCAGAGGATTGGCCACATTTTTCCGAATCGACTTCGAAGGCATAATACTCATTTAAGGCGCGTTGTTTTGTCTCAGACATAGATTCTCTCGAAAATTTCAAAGGTTCTTTATCTGCAAGTGACGCGACAAAAGGATGTTGTAAAGCTTGTTCAGCGGTTAAACGTTTAGAGGGATTAAATTGGAGTAAGTTTTTTAATAAGTCAATTGCCTCTGGATCTTTGTTTTTAAATATGCGGTTCATTTGAGATGGTTTAATGGGATATTGTTTTACTTTATTACGCCCTTTCTCATTTTCAATCCATTCACAGTCCTCCAACATGGGCGTTCCTAAGGTAGCAAAGATTAATTTCATGAGAGATATATTGTCTTCAGCTCCTTCAAATAGAGGTCTGCGCAAGAGGAGTTCTGCGAGTATACACCCAACACTCCACATGTCGGCAGGTGCTTCTCCAGCGTTACTATTCCCAACAATCAACTCAGGGGGACGATACCAACGAGTGACCACATAGTGAGTGAGTCTGCGATACAAAGGAGGAGGGGAGCTACTGGTCGTCTGTTCTGCTTCTGCCATGACCATAGCTTGGGTTGCGCGACCCAACCCGAAATCGCAAATAGATAAATCACAGTTCGAATTAACTAAAATATTAGCGGGCTTTAAATCACGATGAACCAGCCCTGCTGAATGAATATAATGCACGCTATACAGTATTTGATACAAAAAATATTGTAGATGGGGTACTGTAAGTGGCTGGCGAGAGTCAATAATTCTAGATAAGTCAGATTCATGGTGCTCGAAGATTAAGGCTATTCCAAGAAATGTGTCGTTATCAGTGGATGTTGTAATGTTTTTCAAACAAATGGTATTAGCATGACCTTCTAGCATGTGTAAAATCTTGATTTCTCGGAATAATCGTTTTCTATCGAGCGTATCATCGGGAAATTTTTTTATGATTTTGATAGCGACTTTTTCATTTGTAGTCTTATCTAGACCTGAATAAACTACCCCATAACTCCCGTGTCCTATTGGTTCTTCCCTGATAGTGTATTTTGAATATAATTCACCTAGCTCGAGTTTATGAATAATTTTGGAAGCCCGCCCCATTAATGACATACCTTTTATGAGTTCAAACAGAGCATTGTAGCTAAAAATAATACCAAGCGCCATGGGTTAAAATAGTTTTAGCTTATGACAAAAATGTTTTGAGCATAAAGCTTTTGATGGTGTATCTCAGTAACCTCTGTCTCTGAGGTCAAATCATATATCTATCGCTAATGGAGTTGCGAATTTAAGTTGGATATGATCAAATACGTCGGATGGACAGACGACTTACAGCACAAGAATGTGCACACCTGAAAAAGTGTCATAAAAAAGAACGCGATAAGCGTATTTGTGATCGGATAAAA
>JAHZKF010000037.1 GCA_022600575.1 Gammaproteobacteria bacterium
ACCTTCTTTTCGATTCGTGCATTGGCAATGACGAGATTCAAGCTCTGCTTTTTCATCTTCTGTTAGGCGAATTCTTTTCATGCTGAAAAGCATGATCCTCTCAAATTTAAAAAGCAAGCATTTTCAAAGATCACGGGTATAGATTGGCGTGATAGCAAAGTCCAACCAATATTCTGTGCCATCTTTAGCATAGTTCAATAAATCCACACGAATACTTTTTTCTTCTATTAAGGCTTGTTTGATTTTTTTTAAGGTATTCTTATCTGTTTTAGGGCCCTGAAGTATACGAGGGGTGTTTCCAATCACTTCTTCACGACTAAACCCAGTTAAATCAACAAAAGCTTGATTAACATAAACAATTTTAGGACCATCAGGGCCATTTATAGGACTGGTTTCCGTAATCACAACCACATCATTTGTTTTATCAATCAATTTTTTATAAGGAATCTTTTTTCCCATGATGAGTATTCTTTTGGGTTTAATTTAATTAAAGTATAGCTACAAACAGGAATTATACATTTAGGGCTGAATGGAATGAAAAAAATTTTACTAGTTTGCTTGTTTTTATACACAAACTTTGCTTTTACTTGTACGCATTTTCGTTTAATTGCTAAAGACAATAGTGTTGTCATTGGTCGCTCAATGGAATTTGGACCCAATCTTAAAACAGAGATTTATACCGTTCATCGCGGTACTACTTTTGATAGTCAAACACCTGATGGTAAACCGGGCATGCACTGGGAAACAAAACATGGCTATTTAGCACTCAACGGCTTTCATCTGTTTCCAGTAAGCGGCATAAACGAACAAGGTTTATCATTTGATTTGCTCTATTTCCCTGGTTTAGCGCAATATGAAACCTACAATGCGAGCACCGCTTCAAAGGCAATGCCTTATTATCAAATAGCAGATTATTTATTAGGAAACTTCTCAAACACGGACGAAATTAAACAAGCACTCCCTACACTCAATGTTTATGCTAAACCCCTAGAGCATGCAGGTCAGTCCGTTGTTTTTCCGGTACATTATGTCGTAACAGATAAAAACGGCAAAAGCATTGCTATTGAGTATGTTGATGGAAAACTCAATGTTTATGATAATACGACCGGCATTTTAACTAACTCACCGTCTTACCCTTGGCAAACAACAAATTTAAATAATTATGTCAATTTATCTCCTCATGCACCCGATCCCATTATTAAAGACGGTGTCACGTACAATGCAACCGGCCAGGGTGGGGGAGCCGTTGGTCTACCAGGAGATTACACACCACCCTCACGTTTTATTCGCACAGCTTACTTAGTGAGTACTGCAAAACGAACCGATGATGCATTAACCACTGTTAATTTAGCAGAACATATCTTAAATAATGTTGATATCCCATACGGTGCCATTCGTGGCCCTAAAGGAAGTAATGCACCTGATGACGTAGATTTTACACAATGGGTTGTCATCAAAGATTTAACGCATCATACGCTTTATTTTCGAAGCTATGCAGATTTAAGCTTACAAAAAATTGAGATGGATAAACTTAAATTTGACGCTAAATCGGCCAACCTAAAAATGGTCCTTGTTGATAATAAACCTAATATCATCGATGCAACAAAACGCTTTATGAAAGGAAAATAGGTGTGGATGTATTAACAAAAGTACTTAAAGTAGAACAAGATGCCGATGCATTTGGATTCCGCTGGGAAAATACCGCTCAAATCATGGAGCAAATACAAAGTGAATGTGAAGAAGTTAACGAGCATTTAGCATTACCTCCACAACAGACAAACCAAGCTGCATTGCAAGAAGAAATTGGTGATTTACTGCATGCTGTTTTTTCATTGTGTGTGTATTGCAAGTTTAATCCAGAAGAGACCTTAAGCAATACCGTAGAAAAGTTTGAACGACGCATGAATGCAGTGAAAGCAATTGCTTCTGAACAGGGACTTAAACAGTTAGACGGATTAAATTTTGATGAACTCATGGTTTTTTGGGATAAAGCAAAAGAAAACGTTGGATAATAATATATAGAGGCGCATGATGAAATATACCCGACTTTATAGTGGTAAGGATAATCATTCATATTTTGAAGAAGTGGATATCACCCACAACAAGCCAATTGACCATGCATTACTTGGTAAAGCTTATTATTTATCTGATTCAAAAAAAGTGATGATGGGGCACCTACATCAGCAAGCGATTGATTGGCATCATCCACCAGGTAGAGTCTTTGTGATTTACCTTGAAGGATATATTGAAATGGAGGTTTCAAGTGGCACAGTACGACGTTTTGGCCCTGGTGATACTTGTTTAATAGAAGACACGGTTGGGGTAGGACACTTAACAAGTATTACTGAGTCAGAGGGTTTACGTTATATTATGATTTCATTAGCTGAGTCTTAAACAGGAGTTGATATGTTAGTTATAGAACCATTTTTTGATCAAGCAACCAATACAATAACGTATGTGGTGAGTGATGAAGCGACAAAGCTGTGTGCTGTGATTGATTCAGTCCTTGATTACGATCCTGCATCAAAACAAACATCTACACAGTCAGCTGATCGTGTGATTAATTATATTAAACAGTCGAATTTAACGGTTAAGTGGCTTCTAGAAACCCATGTGCATGCAGACCACTTAACAGCTGCTTATTATTTAAAAGAGCAAGTTGGCGGAAAAATAGGGATTAGTACTGGCGTATTATCCGTTTTAGAGCATTGGGCGCCTCAACTTAAAAACAGTGAAGATGTACCGCTGAATGGCTCACAATTTGATTGTTTATTTAAAGACGGTGATATCTTTAAGATTGGCGAGCAGACAGTCAAAGTCCTTCATACGCCAGGGCATACATCGGCTTGCGCGAGTTACTTAGTAGGTGATGCTGTTTTTGTTGGTGATGTTATCTTCATGCCACATATGGGAACAGGCCGAATTGATTTTCCGGGAGGCAGTGCCGAGCAATCATATCAATCCATTCAAAAAATTCTCTCACTTCCTGAAAAAACCAGAATTTTTACAGGTCATGACTATCCTAAAGAAGGCACGTCTCCAGCTTGGGAAAGTACAATTAGAACCCAAAAAATATCTAATGTTCTTATCAATGATAGCATTGCAAAAGAGCAATATATTCAATTGCGAAATGAACGTGATATTGACAGAGAATTGCCTCGTTTATTTTATCCATCCATTCAAGCCAATCTTTGTTTTGGAAAGTTGTAGTTATTTATCATGCTGTAAATAAAAGGAGCTTTCATGAACTTCTCGCAACCAACGGCTTGGGAAAATAGAGCTGTCGTTCGAACGAAGCCTCGTCTTATTTTTGATGAAGATCAAACCGGTTATTTTTATCCTTTATCACGTCAACCCTTAGCACTTCATCCATTAGTTGAAAATTTAGGACCGAATGCACTTCATTATTTATTA
>JAHZKF010000002.1 GCA_022600575.1 Gammaproteobacteria bacterium
GTGACGCCTGGGGGTATCGCGCTCATCATGGCGATGAATTTTTCTTGAAGCATTGAGTGGAGGACAGTTCTGCTCAAATTAATTGAAGTGACGCCCGGAGGTATTGCGCTCATTATAACGATGAGGTTTTTTTGAGGCATCGAGTAGAGGAGATTCTCACTCAAATCAATCGAAGTGGCGTCTTTAGGAATACTTGAAACGGCTGCAGCTATTGTAAGGTAATCACGGATGGTTAATTTATAATTCATTATACACTCTATATAAAATCAAAGGGGTCTGACCCTGATAGATCCCCACAAGTCGATAAGCTTCAGTGTACCTCGATGGAACCGGATGTTAATGCGTTTGAAGCTTGGGTTTCGCATCAAATCAGGAGTCTGGCTGCGACTAAAATTCAACGTTTATTTAGGTTTCATGTTAATAACCAAGTAACAAGCAATGAAGAGGACCCTGTAAACTCTCATGTGCCTTCCGTGCAAGTGCTGACGGTTTGAGACTAAGGCATTTTAGGGATTATTAGCCAATTAAAAACCTTTCATAGGTAGGTTTGATTTCGTTATACCACAAAAATGACTCATTTGCAGAAGTGCATTAATTGTTTTAACCTGAATTAATTACCAAAAGGACAGGTTTATTTATGAAAAAATCAATGCGCTTTTATTTGTTTGCTATGCTTCTTGTTTTTTCATTTTTAACCCATGCGACGGCTAATACTGAGATGTTTCAAGTAAGGTCGGCGTTCTCTAGTATCGGAATATCTCTTAATAACCGACTTGCTGCAAAACCTATCTACGACATAGGTCTCAAGTTTATTAATACCACCCCTATTCTGAATTTAATGTGGGTTAATTCAGATGGAGACTTAGAAGATACGGGACTTAATATTAACGGAGCGATATCTAAGCAGGACTTCATTTTTAGGCCCTGCTCAAGCCTTGGTATTGCTACTGTATGTGATAAATTATCTCCTGAGCCATCCTACTATAGCCCTTCTGGCATGCGTGTTACGGGCCCGCCCCAAATGATTTTAATGAATATGTGCCCCAGTCCAGGGAACACCTCTTGTGAAAATCATCAAATTAGAACCAAGCCTGTAGTTTTTTTTTCAACACCTGACGAAGGTGCAGTTAACTCAGCTTTTCAGGTAAGTCATACGAAGTACGCCCCTCGCAATCCAACAACAGGTTTGACTGCCCCCGTTACGATTACAACGAGTATAAATGGCGAATTTGCTTTTATTCTTGAGGGAAAAGGCACTACAGGCCGGCAGCGTATATTAAAATGTGGGATAGAAAGGAACACAGCGCAGTTAACCTTCTGTACTTCCACAGCAGCTGACCTGAATGCTTTTAGCGATGTGACAGATATTGCACTTAGACCCATTAATGACTTTCTTTTTGTTGTTGCTGATGGAGACCTTTTTAGGCTTCGCCTAGATGCTGATAACAATATTGGAGGTTCGCCAGTTCCTATTACAAATGTTGGCCAACCAATTACTGATATTTCATCAATAACACAATCTCCTACTAGCGATGTTTTCATGGTTGTTTCAAAAGCAAATGCTGCTTTTTCTGTATGTCATTCTAATGTACTCAGCGGAGCCATTGCCTGTCGAAATTTAACAAATATTGGTCCTGCCGTAACTGCTCCTGGAAAGCCCATTATAATCAGTAATAATAATGGGGCGCCTCACATGCTTGTTCCTGATGAAACGGCTATTAAGGATTGTGTGCTTGACCAAAAACAAGGCGCTTTTTCATGTGGACTAAGCGTTGAGTTCGGTGCGGTTGTGAATGCAGTAACGCATCCTATTTCTATTATTGGCTATACAGCAGATTTTGTACCTCTTGTAAGCGGTAGAGAGCTTACCTTCGTCGTTGCACTAGATGATTTAGGGGTAGACCCAGCGCTTGGTACACTTCAAAGTTGTACCTTTCGTTCTGTTGACCAATCGACTACTTGCCAACCTGCAATGCCAACAGCTTTAACCACTAAAGCCCAAGCGGCTACGTTGTTATAAAGTATGGGAGTGTTATGCCCCTTACAGAAGATCAATGGGGTCAGACCCCATTGGTTTGCCCCCTTTGGTTCTTTATTTACGGTCCTTTAGGTGTTACTTCATCCTCTAATAAATAGTCCCTACATGCTGTATTTACTTTACCAAACATAGTCACGGCGAGAGCTTGTCTGATTCCGAGCCAGCCAACCCTAGATGTTGCGCCTGAAAAGAATGTGCCTACACCCTCATTTTTAATAATATTTTCAGCACAACCTAAAATTGAACGATCAGGAAATTTTGTTGGATTTGCTGAAGCCACTTGGATTCTGGTTTTAATTACATCAATTGGCGTTGTAATTCCAGCACCGAATCCAAAACTGACACCATTAATCGCCATGGATTGTGCTGTTGTCGGCTCTTCTTGAAGCAGTTTTTTGTGTAGTGCCGCTGACATCGAAAGTCCAATGCTATTGAATGGACCAAAAGATAACAGTTGGGGGAGGAAGCCACGGTAAAATCCCCGTATGCCTTCTTGCTTATAAATGTGTGTGGTTAATTCTGTAACGGATTTATTTTGAAACGCTTGTCCTGCGGTGGTCATTTGTCGCAATTCTTTTAAAATTTCACCCGGAATCCAAGCAAGAGAACCTGTTGCTTGCCCCACAAAACCAGCAGCTGCAACACTGTAGGCACTGTCTCCTAAAAACGATTGCGTCGCATCTACCCCGAAAAAAAATAAAGCTGAACCAGGAATTGAACTTGCTAAGAAAGGCGAAAATCCTCGATAAAAACCAGGGAGTCCTTGCATTTTATAGATATTACTCGCTGTTTGATATGTACTAGAAAACTGCGCATTTTCTCCTACTTGTGTCATCATGACGGTTTTGACTCGACAAAATGGAAAAGAAGCAATATCTGCTGGAATACCTGATACTGTTGCTGCAGTAATCAAAGAAATAATATTAGCTGATGTAGATAAGCTCGTTGGTGTTTGCTTAGTACTATTTGACATGGTGCTTCTTAACTCCGTGTTAAATGAATAGGGGACAAATCTCTTTATAAATGACTGCTTATGATTATCGTAAATGACATATTGATGCGCATTTTAACACATAATTTTCACGTAAGTTTCATTTGTTTTTAAATTAATTAGAGGGGAGAATTTCCTTATAAAGTGATTGTTGGGCTTGCCTCAAACCCAAGAGCGTATCCATGCACTATACCCATTGCCAAGGGGTATAATCACTAAAGCTCAAGCAGCTACGCTGTTATAAAATATGAAGATCCATCAGGGTCAGATTTCATTGATTTTATTAATGAGAATGTAACGGCGTTAAGTCAAAGTATTGGTATGAAGCATCCATATTTTGCCGTTTTTTTACCCTTTGTTGTTGATTAATGAACAATGGTGATGTAAAATATAGTTTTAGATTTAATTGGTGCCATAAAGGTGGAAAATAAAACCAACGATTTTACAATCGTTACACATAAAATTACCAGCGCCATCCGAGAAAATAGCCTTTTTCATTTTGTCAGGGAACAAGGCTCAACGGTTACTTGTTTAAGTGCATATCACCTCGAAGAGTCAGAAACTGAAACACGACACGTTTTATACTTTAAACCACACACAGCAATCACAACAGAAAGTTTTCGAGGCGCAGCACCAAATAACGAACACCTCTCTATTGACAAGTTTTTTAGTCGAGAAAATGCTCGTTATGCAAATGGATTTGGTCCTGCACACTGGACAGTTTCCTATGATGATTTCAGGCTGCACATTTATTTCAGCGATAACGGCGATATTCTTAATTACCATGTAAAACAAGACTCAAACGAAAGTGATGTTGAATTAACCCCTATTGAAAAAAAACAAATTTGGGCACAAGCACAACCCATTCAGACGATGCTCCAAGAAATTATTAAACAAAAACAGCAGACCTATGTTCAACTACAGTCCGAACTCTTTGAACAAGAAAGAAAACTATTAAGACTCACAAGCAAAGAACAATATTATCAGCAAGGACAAGACTATTTGGCACAAGTTGAAAAGCTTAATCGTTATAGTGATATCGTTGAGGTACGGCAAAGCCTACATATCAATAAACTAATAAATAGGCTGGAGCAAAACGCAGAGTTGACTGTAACACCAGCAGAACCCTCTGCTCCTGAGGCAACGGCAAGCATACAGGAGGCTATTACCGCTCCTTCAACCATTAGCCAAAAACCCAAAAAAGAATCTAAGTTAGCAATACTAAAAAATCAGTTGAGAGAAAAAGCAGATACACTACGACTTACAGCTACACCGTACGAGCAGGCTTCTCTCTTAGCAAAGATAGATGATGTGGCTTTAGATATTTTATTTGAGAGTAGTAGTAAAAACGCAAAAAGAACGAGTAAAAAATTTATAGAAACACTCAAAAAACAACTTCCCATTACGTTAGACACGTTGACTCAACAGTTTCAAGATAAACTCAAATCAGGCGATGTAACCTATGTCCTAGAAAACTATGACAGCCTATCCTGGCAGGTCAATATGAGAGCTATGATGGATGACTTTATCAAGCAACTCGCAGAAATCCCTCCAAGTGCTGCTCAATTACAAATAGCAAACTATCTTTATCAGAACTCTCAATATTATCGCTCAGCGCTCTTTGTCAAAGGCATCTCCTGTACATCGTGCTCTTGGGATAAATTTAGTGGTGAGGGTTTATTAGTTAAATGTATGCGAAAACAAAACCTTGATGCGTTTAAGCTATTCTTAGAGCAAGGCGTTTCAGTAAACTCTTATCAAATGCTCTATAACGCTGTAGCGATAAGTGCCTTACAAGCTATCACTTTACAAAGTGCCGGCAAAGAAGAAGCGCTAGCTGTACCATATGCTAAAGCA
>JAHZKF010000038.1 GCA_022600575.1 Gammaproteobacteria bacterium
GGCAATGCAAATGGCTATCAACCTTCGCCAACCTCAAGGCGACCTTATTTTTCATAGCGACAGAGGCTCGCAGTACACAGGCAAGCAATTTAGGAAGTTGCTAAAACAACACGCGATCAAAGCATCAATGAGCGGCAAAGGCGCGTGTTGGGATAATGCTGTGGTTGAACGATTCTTTGGTAGTTTAAAGCATGAGTGGCTACTTAAAGTAATTCACTTAACGAGGGAGTCAATGAAAATCGATGTCCAAAAATATATCTGTTACTACAATCATGATCGGCTGCATACGACTTTAGGTGATGTAACACCGGTGGCTTATGAAAAAAGAAATTTAAAAGTGTCCAACTTTAGTTGACCAGAACATAAGTTAGTGGTCTCTTTAATCTGAGGTTATTGCAAAGCGCTCATGGTCTCTCCATTGCTCATTAATTTTTAAGTATTTAGGTGAAAAACCTTCGTGTCTAAACCCTTGCTTTCTGATAAAAGCAATAGAGCGTGTATTATCTAGCTGGATATTTGCTTCGAGCCGATGCAAGCCTAAAACATTAAAAGCGTGAGAAACAACAAGTGAAAAGCCTTCAGCCATTAAGCCTTTTCCCTCAAAATCAGAAAATGCATAATATCCAAGATAACCACTTTGGAATGCACCTCTTACAATTTCGTTAATATTAATCACGCCTACAAATTTGCATGTGGAGTTGCACTTAATGAGAAATCCTTGGTGTGACTCAGTATTTGTGCGTTTAAGGTATGCAAAATATTTCTCTTTATTAGAAGGCGGTTTAACCCAAGGATGATGTAGCGTTTGGCTTGTTTTAATAGCTTCTAAGAAATCAGTCATATCTTGAGATGCGGGTCGCGATAAAAATACTCGTTTGCCCATAGCAATTTTTTTTGTTGTCATGTGCTTTCCTTGAGATTATTGGAAGGTCGCTCTAATTAATTTTTATTGGAGTCAAAAGTATAAATAATCCAATCATCATCTTTAATTTTTGTTTTGGTTTTAATAGGTGTTTTTGAGGTGAATTTTTGTATTGCATGCGACCAAAACAGACATGCCTTTTTATTGCCGACTAAAACTCTTACTTGCCATGGCCCTTTAAATTCTTCCCATACTTTAATAGCTGTTGCAGTACCTATGCCAAGCTGCTTATATTTCTTCATAATAAAAAATTCTGATATATCCCACACCGTTGTATTATTTGAAATGGGTGAACCTTTTTGTATTAAGACAAAGCCAGCTATCTTTTTATTAACGTAAATCAGGTAGGGATAACGGGTTGATTCTTTCCAGTATAAATGAAGGTATGGGTACCCATAAAAACCATCATCACCGATATCAAAATCACAAAACTCCGTAAAATCATAAGCATATAATTCTAATAAGTTACTCAAAATTGGTTTTTGCTTTATAGTCGCCTTGATAAGTTCTAATTGCATACAGTACCCCTATGTAATAAGTGCTTGAATAGATTGAGCCCATAGTTCAAGGGCATCTTTTCGTTGAGGAAGCATATCGTTTTTATTATACGTTGCCATAATCCGGGGCATTTTATGCCCTAAACACTTTTCAATAACGACAGGGTCGATATGAAGGGTTTCACCTAGTTGTGTTGCAAAGGTGCGCCGAAGATCGTGTGCTGTCCAGTGTGGAATACCAACACGTTCTTGAATGCGGTTAATTGCTCTGGGCAATGCTTTGTCTGTCAGAGGGTTATTGCTATCAGTGCCAGGTAAAACAAAATCAGAACATTCACTATCTTTTAGCTCGAGTAAAAATTTTTTTGTTAGCTTAGAGAGATGTATTTTCATTATTAAGCCAGTTTTAGTATGGGCGGTGGGGATGGTCCATAGCGATTCCTCGAAATTAAATTCAGACCATTTTGCGATTCTGAGTTCACCAGTTCGAACACCTGTGAGCAAGATGATTTTAATCGCATTTTTGATTTGGATTGAAAGGGCATGCTCTTTACTATCAAGAAAGAGCCACAGGCTTTTAATTTCATCGAGACTTAAATTGCGGTCACGTGGTTTTTCTACACCACCGATATCTCTTGCACGAATGCTTGCAGCGGGATTAATATCTAGCTCACCGCGACTAACTGCATAGTTAAAAGCTTGCTTCAGAGTGCTTAATACTTTGTTGGCATGGACAGGGGAGCCACGTTTCACGATGATATCTAGAGTTTTCGATATATCGCGTGTTTGAATTTTATTGAGCTCCATTTTTCCAAATAGTGGAAGAATATCGGCATCAATTTGTTGTTTGATTTGAAGAGGTTGTTTACGATGTTTTTCGATGTAGTTTGTGTACCAGGAAAGAATTAAATGTTGAACGTTATTATTTTTTTGTTCATTTTTTTCTTGAATTAATAATTTAGGGACTTGACCATCTCGTCGTGAAGTTTTTAATTTTAAAAATGTTTTTCTTGCCTCGGCTAGGCTCATAGTCGGATAATGACCTAGTGAAAGTTTATCGGTTTTATTACTTATTTTGTATCGATAGATCCAAGTTTTTACACCTGTAGGTGTAATTCGGATACCAAATCCACCACCTTCGTAGCTTTCATAACGTTTGGGTTGTGCTTTTAGGTTACGAATGTAAGTATCAGTAAAGTTTCCCATAGCTGCTTCATTCCTGTTTGGGGTACACTTCGGGGTACACTTTATTGTGTGCTGGGTTGAAATTATTTGATATTGTATGATATGAACAATAAGGGATTAACTCAGTTAAATCAAGGGATGTAAGTTTTATTTGAAACTGTTTGAAATTGAATGTAATATATATATATTATAGAATGGGTTGCTAGGGGTCGAAGGTTCAAATCCTTCCGTCCCGACCAATAAACAGTTTGTTTAAGCTTTAATTATCTCTAGAAGTATCTTTCACATTATGTTTTCGATCGGTGATGTATTGGTTAAAGTCGATATTAGAGCACGCACCACGTCGGACTTTAATACGACTCATCATATGATGTTGATTATTGATGTGACTGAAACGGGATACCCTGTAGTTGCTCATATGAAATTTATAAATTTTGTGCAATATACAGGTCATTTAGTAATTGAATTATGTCCTACAGCCAAAGATTTGACTCTAATACACTGTAAGGCATTTTCTGACGATTTGCGTTGTGAAATTGCGTCGCTTGCAAGACAAGCTTGTCAATCTGAATGTTTGAAAATTGAAAAATATTTTTTGTATGAGGAGAATTGTAAGGCAAACTTATATCGTTGGGGGACGTCACTTGAAATACCTCTTAAATTAGATGTTTTACGTGAAGAAACGACTCAAATACGTGATCTAACAGACAATATGCCCCGAATGATTAGTTGTCATGATTTTGTTTTATCTGTAATACACTTGGCTTCACGTAAGCTTTCAAAGACTATTCCCAACGGCTTTAATATTCCACCCAGATTTGCTTGGTCGGATATATTGATAGCCAGTGTCATGCAGGATAGTACACTTTCTTTATCAAAAATTGATAAAATAATTCCCCCTAGTGAGTCAAATGGTTCTAACCACAGCGTGCGCTTTTTCATGCCTGAGGTTGTTGTAAAAAAAGAGAAATGTACCTCTATGTGTTTGATATTGTAATACGCACGGGGTAGGGTTTTTCTTTTACCTTTCTTTAAGTTTCTAAAATTTAAACCAAAAACCGCAACTTGTACAATGCAAGTAAAAAGCAAGCCCTGACCTCAAATATTCTCCATCATGAGGTTCTGGGAGGATTACCAGGATAGCCACTGCTATACTCAAAACATTAAAGTAGTTTACTCATTGAGTACTGATAAATAAGGAATAAAAAATGAGAGTAAATTTTCCTAGTGATTGCAAAAAAGCGAGTTGCATATTAACGGTTCTTTTTATTCTTATAATGCCCAGTTTTAGCTATGCTTATCCAGCCTGTACTGTTGAAAAGTGTGAAGAGTATAATGGTAAGGCATGCCGTAATAAGCAAACTGGTGCCCCTGGTACATATTCTCAATGTACACTCGCTGAAAGAATTAAGCATCTTTGCTATTGCAAATGTGGGGGTCCTAGTAAGCTAGTCCAGCCAGTGAAATGTTTAGATAGGTAGGAAATACCTGGGGTCGGGGCTTGCATCGTGCGTTTTATGCAAGACGCAAGCCCTGATCCCGATAGCGTGCTTGGTCAAATAAAACAACTACAACCGATTTTGATTTATTTGTCCATTATGGGTATAATGTGGTCATTTTTGTTTGGTGTGAAAAAATGAACAAGTCAACACAACGGCTTAAAAGCCTCCTAAACCTTCCCTTATCTCCTACTGAATCTGAACAACCTGATGCTAATGAAGTACAAACAGAAGACCCAAATAAAGCCTTGCTCAGACGTATATCAGAAAGATTAAGCGGCCTGCCAGATACCAAATATGATGACATCAGGGAAATTTTCTATGAAGTACAAGATATTGTCACAAATATCCGAGACTCACAAACGTTTTTTCAAAACCAGACCAATATTAAAACTTGTTTAAACATAGCCGTCGAGTGCTGTAATAAACTACTGAATCAATCTCCTATAGCTCCAAAATCAATCCCTTGTATTGAAAGCACTAAAAATTTATTTGCTTACTACACTAAATACTGTAAACCTGATAGAGCCACCATGAAGCTTCACGGTAATTTCTTAGACAAGTGTCGTGGTGTTAAAGATGATTTAGGTTCTCTTATAGCAGAAGATGTAAAGGATGATGTTATAGAGGAGCATAAACCACAATCAATATTAAAAGATAGAACATTTCGGCAAGCCGCTGATAAAGTTACGTTGGACTCCTATGAGGTACTTAACACTAAGTGGGAGACGCTCTCTACTAGCAAACATAACAGCAAGTCAAAGACTGAAGAACTTGCAGATTTATCCTATCAAATATCAAAAAAAGCTCACAAGGAAAGGAAGGTAAAATCAGGAGAAGAAAAGAGTGAATTACTCACTTTAGGTTTAGCTGTTGAGGCTCGTTATATTGAGCAAATGCAACAGTCTAATAAGTCTTTACACTCCGTCACTGGCAGCTTGAAAAGAGCCGCACAGTATTTTTATTCTCTCTCGCAGCATCATCGCTCCAATAATGAGTATGATATAGCTAATGAAATGCAACGACAGTACGTTCTCACTGCTGAACGTGCCGATAACATTTCTGGCATTCTTGCTTGTCGTAACGTTATTCACTCCGATGTAACAACTGCCAGTGAAAAAACACGAGCTGTCGTAAGAGAGAGAGAATTTCACGCCGAAAAGTCTAGCAGCGTTTCAGAGCTATGCGACCAATATCAAGTTCTACGTGGTGGTGATAAAACTGCGGAAAACACGCAAGATAACACAAATGGTGAATTGCCCATGAGCGAAAAAAGGGCCATCTTAGATGCCGTGGGGTTAAAAGACACAAACCACCTTTTTGAGTTCTATCGAAGAGCTAAGAAATACCTTAATGACATCCAGTTTGAGCTACTAGAAGCAATACAATATGATCAGCTTATCCTAAGCTACGACCCATTAGATCAAAATCAAGAACAAGAAATGCCTTTAGAGGCACAAGCAAGGCTGTTTGAATTGCTTCAAACAGAGGCAGGACAAAGGCTTCAAAGTGCAATCCAGTTTTATTATGACGTTAAATGTAAGTATTACGATAGCATTCAACAAAGCCATAATAGAGACGAATCGATTGAAACTTTGCGATTTCGAGCGGCGTTTCAAAAAGAAGCCTATAGGCTTCTTTTTCGACGATATACAGACGCTAAAGAACTTGAAAATCCAGAGCTTTTTGCACGAAACTGTCATGATATTTTAGACGCTAAGAATTATAGTACACCACTGCTTAACATTATGGTAAGACAGCAGCTCGATAGCTTATCTGCATACATGTCAGACGACGAGAGCTTTGATAACAGTGAATTCGAAGCGTTTGATTTACAAGAAGCACGTCCCTCTACTAAACGATCTATATCAAACCCTAAGAAAGCAAAAAAAGCTTCAAAAGTAACATTTTCTATTGAAGAAGATATGACACTCTTGGAGCAAGTATGCGTAGCGCAGCAGGCACGAACTGTTGATTTTTATGCAATTATAGATAAACTTGAGCAAGATGGTGAATTTTATGAAGCAACTGCAGATAAGCTTTATATGGCCATTACAGATCCTGATAAGCATTTGATTATCGATGAGGAAGATAGCGATGCTTATTACTTTTTATATGAAAAATTGGCAAATTACTTTGAGGAAAAAGAAAAAGAAGCCTTAAGCGAATTTATTAAAAAACATCTTCGAGAAGACGGTCTTAACAAACCTATTGCTGATGAGAAACTCCTGCTGAAATCTATTACTATCGTTAAACACATGCTTAACCATAAGCATCTGCTGTCTTCCGAGCAAATGGCTAACCTTTTATTCAAGCTTGGTGATATGTATGTCTACTTACAATCGCTGAGCCCTAAACCCAACTTCAAAACTGAAGGTAAACAAGCTTTCAATGAGTTGCAGAAAATAATTGATGAACTACCTGAGAATATAAAAAAAACATGGCGTAAATTTGACTTGAATACTGCCATTGGCAAACTTAACTCTTCCTCATCAGCGTTGAATAGGGTCTTTGCCACTCATCACATATCCGAAAAAGATGTAAAAAAACATAGCGTTATAGCTGATAGGATAAATGAACAAGCGCAAGATTATGAGTCAGATTATAGAGAAACCATAAAAAATGCTCACCTTTACACCTTCTTTGATGAAATCTACCAAATGATTAGACTTTCACTCCCAGAAGAGAAAAACTTACATCGTGATACGTTACCGTTTAAAATACGACTCCGGGAGTTATCAGTAAATTTTAGCAGGCCTTTTAATTTATATGTTGATAAATTAGACTATCGTGCCGTTGAAATTCTCAAACAATATCGCATAGATCCTAACAACAATACCGTTTCTGAATGGAGGAGATTTTATAGGTATTTATTGACAATCCACGCAAAAGTAAGTGATGTCGCTGAAACGGGTCTATGTATAGAGGAAACTGGGTTACTTAAAGAAAGAAACCCTACGTATGAGGCATATAAGACTGAACTAGAACAACGACTTAATAGTATGCGTATTGCAATTAGCAGGTTAAGTGGTCTAGAGCCATCGCCGAAGCATGACTATGATAGATGTCCTATTGTGCCTGTTGAAATACCCCAAGCCTTTAAAGAACTCAAGGATAAATCTTCCGTAGCTGAAAGAATGTTGACGTGCATTAAAAATAAGCACTATGTTAGGGCTATCGCTTTATCTCGCGCAACTGACTGTAAACAAGCTCTTGTTCTAAAAGCATGCTTGATTAAGTGGGTTTTAGGGGTTATTTCTACGGATACCTTTAAAGCATATTTAGGCAAAGAACCGCAATCACAAAAAAGTTATCAAGCTACCCAAAGCATTTTAGAGAAATATCGACAATCACTGCTCATTGCTTCAAAAAGGCAAAAATCATTACTCAAGATATGCAAAAAAGAACAAAGTTCAAATTTGAGTAGAGAAACAATAGAAACGCCATTACAAGCGCTTAGCTTATTTGCAACTGATGGTATGGCAAGCACTTATAAAGAAACACCAGACGAAAAAGTGGGCTGCTCTAATGAAATTGCAAGACGTGATCCAAAACATTCAGGGTGAGGCAACAATGCCAAATCTGGTTCAGCTTGCATATACGCACACGGGATCACACAGGCCCTGACCCCAAAGATACTGTGTGCTGAGTTCAATCATGAGCTCTTCTTGACGTGATGTTTTTATTTACGGTAGTGTATTTCCCTTGCTTTTCATTGACTTAACGAGCTAACAAGGTGAAATTGATGCCACTTTCTATTAAAGAATTACAAACAAAGGATGCTTTAGAAACTTGGCCTCAAGCTGATGAAGAAAATCCAGATAAGATTGATTGGACATTTGTTCAAACGATTTTTGATATGCGCTCAATTATTTATCCTTTAACTAAGCGTAAAGCGGGTGTCTTTGGGATGTATGCGGCGTTGATTGCACTCGGTGTTTTTTTGGAGAGGAAAGCCTCTATTTTTGAAAAAAGTGAAGCGTTTTTAATTTCTCATAGTGTGGTAGTCGCCCTGCTGATTTATGGTGTTGAGCCGTTGATGTTATTGGTTTACCTCATGTTGGCACGTTACCCCTATTCGGAGCCCCAATCTGAGCATGTATCGACACGATCCATGATTGAATTTGAGCCGATCTTACATGAAAATAACGATACGGCGCTTGTGATTCCTTGCCATTTGAATGCGTCGAGCCGGGCGGGACGAGTCAACTTAAGGGAGGTGTTACGTGCAGGCCTCAGGCATTTTCCTCCTTCGCATATTTTTATTATTGATAATGGGCGAGCAAAAACAGCACCTGATAATACTCAGGAGGTTGTTTATAGCGAAAGTCCGGAGATTCATTACACTTATTATCCTTATCCGAGTAAATCGGTTGCGATGTATATTAGCTTGCGCATGATCAAAGATACGTTAGGTGAGCAGATCAAATTTGTTTTGTTTGAGGACAGCGATACAAAAATTCCTGCAACATACCGTGTGGGGCGTGAATTTTTTTTAGATGAGCGTGTGAAAGGGCTTATTTATCCGATTCTTCCTTTTTCGACGCGTCCACAAGAGTCACAGTTGATTCGTTATCAGGCATTTGAGTACAAGGTGGCCGATCTTCGTCTCTCAGCGCTGGATGCATTGAAAGAAGCACCTGCGCCTCATGGCGCTTGTGTGTTGTTGGAGATGAAAACAGCAGAAGGCGTACTCGGGAAGCATACGGAAATATTTAGGGGCGAAGATAAAGAAACGGGAGATTTATTACGTACGCTTTATGCGGTCAATCGTTTAATTTTTCGTTTTGATCCACAGATTTTTTATACGGAAGCGCCTGAAAGCTATTTAGGGCACGGGGGTAACTTATGGACACAACGGGTTCGGAGTTGGTCAGAGGCCCCTTTTCTTTATCCGTGGCGGCTTGCGTTGAAGCCGTTGGTTGCGGACTGGCGTGTTGCACCGGATGCTTTGCCTGTTGTTAAGTTGGATCAACTTTATTTTTTGATGTCGGAATGTGCGCATATTATGCGTTATCCGGTGATTGCGTTGGAGGCTCGTAATCCCAATTTTTGGAGGATGTTTGCGCTGCTTTCTTTGACTCAACTTGGAATTTTGTTGTTGTTTAATTATAAAAAGTTGCCGCCTCATCTTCAAAGTGATCGTAATACGGTGCTGAGTTTCCCGCTTTATAAGCAAGTGGATAACCTGATGGCAAGCCTAGCTTTTTTAAGGGCGGTTTTTTTTTCATGGACCCAAGAGGACGATGATAGGCCGATTGTTGATAAGTTTAAACAAGGCTTACTTCCGGAGCCTGAGTCAATGGCGATACATTCAAAAGAACTTGTGAATGTACCTGATTTTGATCGCTCGCGTAGTGAGGGTGGGCAGTATGGACGAAGAAGGAAGAAAGATGCCGAGGTTTCGCCGCAATCGATACGACGACCGCATTCACAACCGTTGCATCACACACCTCAAAAAAGCAAATCAAAGGTATCGCAAAGGGTATCGCAGACGAAAGGCACGCTATTTTCAAACGTGGTGACTGAATTACCCACGGCATCGTTGACTCAAACAGGTGATCAGTGTAGTACCCAATCAAGTCCAACCTTGAGTATCAGTACAACCGACGCCGTTAGTCAGGGATTCTGAGTTCACACACGGGGTTAGACCCCATTTAATTTTATTAATATTAGGGGCGTGTTGACAGTTGTTCGGAAAGCCTCGTTAGAGGCTATACCTATCGCTTGAGGGAGAGGGAGCATTCCAAGTGTTTTAAATACCCTCATGTTTTTGCATTCCCTCAAGATTTAAATTGCCTTTCAACCTTTAAAGACAATTATGATCTCGCAACTTCATTGGCAATGGGTATATTTCTCTCCCTACGTACCCTGCTACCCGGACAAGCCGTGGCATAAATTTATGCAGGGTATCCAGGCAATCTGCTGTTTAAAATCACTGGATGGCCCGAATAAATTGGGCCACGTAGATGGGGGAAACAAATAATAGTATGGACCCTGCCACTTTAAGAAGGCTTCGCAATGAGCCAGAATGAAGTTGTGCAAATCATTCAAATAGAGTGGAGGATCCATGAAAAAGAATATTACTGTATTAGGCATTGACTTGGCAAAAAGTATTTTTCAATTGCATGGTACGGATAAAAATGGCCAGCCTGTATTAAAGAAACGATTAGGACGTGAAGGATTGATAGAATTTATGGCTCAATTGCCAAGTTGTTTAGTTGGTATAGAAGCTTGTGGAGGTTCTCATTATTGGGCGCGTACATTTCAAGCCATGGGACATACCGTAAAAGTGATGGCACCACAATTTGTAAAACCCTATGTGAAATCAAATAAAAATGATCAAAACGATGCGTCAGGCATAAGTGAAGCAGTAACTCGACCTACGATGAAATTTGTTCCAATTAAAACAACAGAGCAACAAGATATTTTATTAATTCATCGTTGCAGAGCTTTATTATTAAAGCAAAGAACTGCGCTATCAAATCAAATAAGAGGATTATTGGGGGAGTACGGTGTGGTTATTCCCCAAGGCATGTGTCGAATACGCCAGTTACCCGAAGTTTTAGATAAAAATTTAAATGAACTAACGACACGTTCACACCCTATTTTTCTTCAGTTGCATCAACAATTCATACAAATCGAAGCAGACATAAGAAACTATGATAAAGAAATTGAAGCACATGCTAAAGAAGATGGCCGATGCAAAGAAATTCAAAAACTAAAAGGCATAGGACCCATCACAGCATCAGCTGTAGTAGCTACCATCGGAGACCCAAGTGTATTTAAAAATGGAAGAGAGGTTTCTGCCTGGTTAGGCTTAGTTCCTAAACAGCATTCGAGTGGAAACAAAATACGATTAGGAGGAATCAGTAAACGAGGTGACTCCTATGTTAGAACGTTGCTAATTCATGGTGCACGCTCGTTTATCAATGTTTGTGAGAACAAAACAGATCGACTTAGCTTATGGGCCGCGGATAAAAAACATCGTGCTGGCTATAATAAAGCAGCTGTTGCTTTAGCTAATAAAAATGCTCGTATCATTTGGGCAATGCTCGCAACCGGAGAAGCCTATCGTATGCCGCAGGAACACTTAGCTGCATGAAACGATAATGATTGATGCGGGAGGTCCCGCACCCCGTTTCGCTTCAATAAAATTGAAGCGATGGTAGTAAAGAAGGATGTGCCTTTCTAGAGATTGCTGAAGGTAGGACCAATATAGATAGCAAAACAGGTAAGACCAGCTCTTGTAAAACCTGATGTTGACTTTGGCCTTTTAAGGCCTTGCAAATGTAGAGGAACAAAAGCGCAGATAACTATCAGGGCCCAAGTGAACGTATTTCACTTAACCAGAGGCCGAATATATGACTGCATCTCAACCTAACTTGCTAAAAATAATGGGACAACCTATTGCAAGACCTGGCAGGGTCCATATATGTCAACAGCCCCTAA
>JAHZKF010000039.1 GCA_022600575.1 Gammaproteobacteria bacterium
ACGTAAATCACGCGCGTATTCTCTTAATGTGGCTTTTTCCATCGCCCTCTCCCCAACCCTCTCCCTGCCATAACCTCAGTGTTTTAGCGTGTTTACCGCTGAGGGAGAGGGGGTATTCTCAGGGCTTAAAGCATTCTCAAATTCGCAACTTCATTGGCAATGGGTATAGTTGTAATAACTGCTCTGAAGAGCCTATATTCACAGCCAATACGTGTTCAGGTTCTTTTAATACGCGAAACATGCCAACCACAGCCGCGAGATGGTAAATGCGATCAACCAAGCAAACAACTCGCTCAAGATCGGGATAAGTTAGAATATCGGTTTTTATAAAATGGAAATTAGGATTAGATAAAAAAGGGATAATATTCTTTTCAGTCCCAGTGCTTAAATCATCTAATACATAGACGGTATCTTGTTTTTTCAAATGATATACGACAAGACTTGAGCCTATAAATCATGCTCCTCCTGTAATCAATATATTCATTTATAACCTTATTTGGTTTATATTTAATAAGTTTGGCACGTATGCTAAAAATGTCTAGTTGGTTTGTTTTATGTTAGTTTAGGTGTGAAAGTATTAATAAGGATATTAATTCGATGAAAAACCAAAAAATATGTTTTGTTTTTCTAGCCGGGATGTGTTTATCTGGCGCGTTGTTTGCTGATGCAGGCACATTATATTCAATCACTGTCCAACTAAAAGGTTCTAATAATATTCAAACAGCAGCCGCTCTTGGCAACAGTAAGCCAAATGTTGTTTTTGAAACCACGTTAAGGAATCATACAGATATTCCACGAATATTGGAGCTGGTACCAGTATCAGGTGTTGCACCATTGAGTAATCCTCTATCGTCTAGGTCTTGTGTATCTGGTCAAGCGCTCGGAGCTGGTGCGAGCTGTGATTTAGGTGTAAGGGTTACACCCAATGTGTTTTTGAAAGGGCAAACTTTTAGGAGTTCATCTCTTACGGTATGTGCTGCAGATACGGCGGGTAATTTAAGTCCATTTCTTTGCTCGCAAACACCCGCATCCGATGCCTTATCTGTTTCAGTAACAAAAGCATCTTCTCCACCACTGATTACAACAGGCAGCTATTCATCATCTGATGCTGTTTGGGACTACCCATTAGTAGGTGTAAGTCATGACTTGGGTGTTTCATGGGCTACCCCAGAAAGTATTGAGCCAACTTTAACCTCTCCAACACCTGAATTTAATGGAGATCCTGCTGTCAATTTTCCAATGTGTAGTGAAGATGCGTGTATTGCATCTGGGCACTATCGTACGAGTTATACTTCGGGTGGCGGGAGTGTGCCTTATAAAACTTTTCTATTATCAGTGAGCACAGATCAAGGCGTTACTTGGTCATATCCCAGTGACGTGACTAATCCGACTAGCCTTGACCCAAGCTTTGGATTTGTTGATGTGCCACTCATTGGTTTACAGCAAGGGACTTGTGTTGGTTCCACTTGTATCGTACCGGGGTTTTATATAGATACAGACAGTATAGGGCGTAACGTGGTTGTCGTAGGCACGCTTAATGATGGAAACTGGACATGGACGTTTCCCACTGATATCACAAAACCGACTCATGTTACCCCTAATTTTTCGTCTGGTGAAGGACTTTTAAGTACAGCATTTAGTCCTAGTACGGGCAATTATATGGCTGTTGGTACGTATGTTTCTTCTAGTAATACCATTCAACCTTTCTTAGGCGTATCTTCTAATTTAAATACTTGGAGTACACCAGAGTCGTTTACTAATCCCCAGGGTTTGTCTCCTGCTTATAGTAATTTTGGGCCAATGCGTTCTATTAGTTGTTCACAAGGCTCATCAAATTATTGTATTGCAGTTGGTCATTATTATGATACGCAGGTTTCGCCGGTACAAACGCCGGTTGCTGCAGTGAATTCAGATACTTCTGAATGGCGTTTTCCTGATACATTTACTCAGCCTGTAACCAGCCCGAATGTGATTACGATTGAGGGTGGTGCTTACACAAGCGCATATTGTGATCAAGCGACATGTGCCATTGTGGGTAGCTATATTAGAGATGGACAAGAGGGAGGTGGTTTTGGCCCTCTTTTAGGTTTTACTTCGAACACGGGTCAAAGTTGGACTTTTCCAAGTGAGATTGCAGGCTCTTCAAGCGGAGCTGCTTTTAACAATGTGACGGTTATGAATGATACAACGATTATTGCAGTTGGGTATTTTTTAGATCCTAATAACCTTCAGCAGCTGATGATTTTAAGAGGGACCCTCGATAGTCAAGGTCGTGCACAGTGGGCTTTCTTAACGGGTGGTGAGAGCCTGAAAGGCTTGCCTGATAATTATAATAATGGCTCGTTTTCAAGTGTTTATTGTTTAGCAGAAAATAAGACGTGTATCGCGGCAGGGACTTATCAGGATAGCAATAGTAAACAATATCCAGCTTTATTCGTTAGTCAGGATGCAGGCCTAACGTGGAACTTTTCTAATACGATGGCGAATCCAGATGTAACACCATCGTTTTCTAATGGGCAATTACTTGGAGCAGGTGGGGGTTAGGTTGGTAGGTTATATCTAAAATTAAGATATAACACGTTATTTGCTTGTGCTAGGGGGGCATCTCGAAATAAATATTGGTTCATATAACCCACGGCAAATGCGTAATGTTTAGAAAAGGTTTGAACAAGAGCAATATAAGCGCGATTCTGATCCCATGCGGTGGTATCAATCCATGGGACAGAGTTAAGGTTATATAAAATTTCATCGCTTAACTCATAGGACATGTTTTGAGTCAGTGGAAAATTAAAGATTACGCGTTCACGTAGTCGAAAGGCCCACTGTGGAAAATCAAGTGATTTTCGTTGTTCTGCTCTAAATCTCGAATTAATGTTAATTTTTTTAAACGTTTTATGATCCCAAATGACTTGTTCCCAGGCACGGTATTCTTCACGGCTAAGCGAGACAGCATCCTGTGCGATGGTACTAATAGACTGACCAAACCAGAGCTGCCACTCGGGGTACACTTCAAAGCCACCCGCAATATTACCTAAGAACTGATTAAAAATGCTGTTTTTCTTGTTAAAAGTAGATGTTTCGGGTTCAACCAAACGTGGTTGTGGTTCAACAAAATATAAAAATTTTCCGTAATTTCCATTGAGTGTCAGAGGAACCCAAAATTTATTGGTGCTAACAAGTGACCATGCAGGAGATGTTTGGGTTAATAAAACCAGAATAAGAATAAAAATGTGTTTTGGATGGCTCACGGGCATGGCTTTACTTTTTTATTTTAAGTGTGCCCGTAATTGTAAGGTAGAACAAGAAGCGTATCGGTTTTCTCATCCAACAAAGCTTTAATAACCATCGTAAAGAGTAAAATTTATACTATGCTTAAAGTAGAGGGTCATCGTATTGTATAAAGGGAGTGTTGTTATGTCCAAGCTTATTAATGAGACGGATTTGAGGGCTAAAATTAAACAAAGACACAATCGTTACCATGATGAAAAATCTTTTATGTCACGTCAGTTGTTGGAACAAGATCAAACCGCACCAGATGCTAAACAAAGATTTGAAGAGACACTGAGGGTTGTCTTGGCTACATGCTATCCAGCACTATTTACGTTAACCAATGGAGCACTCCGTATGAATTCAGAGATGAGCTATTCAAGTGTTCAAGCTATTTCTGAAGCGTTAGGGGTTAATCCAGATGACGATATTATGATTGATAGAGATAACTTTGATCCTGTGAAGTTAAACGATTTATATGAGGCTGACAAAAATCCTCTTTGGCTTGTATTAAAACATGCTTTACCTGTTAATCCAGAAAGAAATCATTCTCCTGAGAGTAAAGTAGAGACCTGTATTAAACTCGCAATGGCATTTCGTGATGGATGTGCGACTCAGGTTGAACAAATGGGGAATAGAGTAGGTCGAGATTTAGGATTGAAAACAGATGAAGAAGCAGGAAAAATTAGGACGCCTGATGAAAGTAAAGCAGTACAAGGGGCATACTATATGGCGATGGATGCCTTAAGAATTGCGGAAAACTATCCGCAATGTACAGGACAAGTGAGAAATACTTTTTTAGCTTTAGAAGAGCAACCCAGTAGATTAAGAGGTGTTTTTAGTGTGCTTGGAAGTCATGAATCATTGGCTCATTGGCTTAATAAAGGACATCCTGAATTTCAATCTGAATTAGCAGCATTGACGGTTGAAAGGCATGAATCACAGAGTCTATCACCGAGCCGTGTCACGGCTGATACAGCTTCTGGCTCAGCTATTCAAAGAGCACAAATCAAAGTAGAGGAAGAAGCCAGAAATTTGTATGATAAAGCCACAGCAAGACATGCCGAGCGTTTTGCTGAGCTGGAGAAAAACTTAGATAAAGCAAGAGAACAAACAGATGTATTTAAGAAAAAAGTACCCAAAGAGGATGAGACGGTATTTGGTCGCATTTTTGGTGGTAAAAAGAAATAGATTGAATGAGATAAATAAGATGTATTTAAGGTGTGATACGACATAAGGTGTCAAAACGACAAGTTTGGCAGGTGCTGTTTTTTTTCGGCTTAGGTGGGCAATGGCCTTCATAAAATTCATCAGCAAGTAATGTGAGACGCTCATGCCAAAGGCGTTGATAAGTGCTCCAGTGCTCATCTGATTTTAAGGCCTTGATGCCATTCGTATCGTTTGAATCTTCGGCAAAGCCACGACAGGCAACATGACCTTTTTTGAGTTCGATAAAAAGGAGGCCTCTGATGGCATCATCTAATAAGGCATAGAGTAACAGTTGTGGTGCTTCAGGACGTTCTTCAGAAAAAGGTAGAGGTGAAGGAATGCTGCTTTTATAATCAATGAGCCATTTCTCACCAGATGCCAAGCAATCAAGCCGGTCTAATCGCACACGAAATTCAAGCGCATTAAGCCTGAGAGTAAAAGATGCCTCAATGGCTTCAACTTCAAAGGCATTGCGTGCTTTATCCCAACTGAGTGCTGCATGCATTAAACGCTTTAATCGGGTGTTCTCAATGGATTCTACAAGCTCTGGAAAGGAATGTGGTTTGTTTTTTTTAAGTGGCGATAAAGCGGTTTGTATGGCTTGTTCAATATGTGCTTCGAGGTCTTTTTCTGTACAGGAGAGTAACGCTTTTTGTGAGCCTAATGTGCGCCAAAGTTGCTCTAGGACATGATGAATGACTTGACCCCGAATACTTGCGTCAGGGCTGTCTGTCACATCAGGACACTCAGTTGCATGTAAGCGATGGGCGGCAAATGCACGAAAAGGACAAAGGGCTTGATTTGAAAGTCTTGCGCTGCCACCTGTTAATGCATCTAAGGGGGTAAACGGATGCTGGTAGCTTTCAGCTTCGCTTAAGAGTGCGGTTTTAGGTGTGGTTGTGATAGCGGCTTTGGGTAGTTCAGGTAAATGTGAAATGAGTGGGCTGGGTAGCGTTGGGATATCGTTTAAAAGTGCAGGATAGCTAAATACGAGCGTGTCACAAGATTGCTTGAGTCGGTGCAGACGCTTTTCGGCCAATGCATATTCTTGTTTTGCATGCGCATAGGGCATATTGGTTTCACGTTGCAATGTGATCGGAATAAAGGCATTTAGATGTGCTTTGGCTGGAAGGTTTTGCTGTGTCGCGCCACACATCCATATGGCATCAAACTGACAACCGGAGGCTTCAAGTAGGCCTAAGATATTCACAGGTGTTTCCGGCTTTTCAGGTTGAAAAATGCAAGCTTTTGCTAAATCTTGAAAGGCTTCGAGGGCTGATTTTGCATTCATGACAGGATTAATGAGTGTCAGTGTCATAAATTCATCAAATAGGGTGATAAAACGTTCAAAGCATTGATACTGCGTTGAGTTAAGGCTTGTTTCACTAGGAAAGCCAAGTTGCTTTAAGCGTTTTAAAAAAAAGTGAGCCCAATTACGAGGGGTAGCGTTTTTGGGGTAAGGGGTGAGCGTGTCGAGCGCATGAAATAGTTTAGGTGTTACATTTTTTAAGGCATATTTAAAGGTTTTAAAAGGAATAATACGTTCTTGTAAGAGTTGGATGTTTTGTAGGGCATCGGTACGTGCATCAAACTCTTCTTCGGCAAAAGCAAGGTAGGGTGAGTTTAATAAAAGTTTGACTTCATGATGACTGATTTCAAAAAGGTTTAGTCTTAGCCACTGCAAGGCATGTGTAATAAGGGGATAGTCAGCCAGTGGTTTTCCGAGTGAGAAATCAAATATGTTGTCATCGAAATGGCGTTTCAAATATCGCTGCAGTTGGGGTGCCTCTTGATTAAGGTTCGGTACAATAATACCAATACGTTTGACTTGTTTATCTAATTGCTCTTGGATAAAGGTTTGGACACGTGCGTACTCATCTGCTTTGTCGTTCGCAATGTATTGATAGCTTATGTTTGAATGCTCTGTAAGCTCTATGTGTTCTTGAATGATGTTCAGTTGATTAAAATGTGCTTGAAGAGTGCGTTGTATTGGCGTGTAGTCATCAAAACAAACCCATAAAATGTGTTGGGTTTGGGGGGAGGTCATGTTGGTGATGAAGTATTGTGCGAGTTGATGTTCAGTGATTGCATTGCGTGTTTTAAGTTGTGTTAAAAACTGAAGGCGAAAGCTTTCAAATTGCCGTGTTTGAGGGGTTGTTTGAAATGCAGGATGTGGGTGTTCAACGCCCCAGTTTTCACAAATCACAAAGGCTTGATGGATAGCATTTAAAAGGTTTTGATTGGTATCGATTGCTGCCTCAGGTGTTAAGATATGACGCCACAGGGCTTGTATGTGTGCGTCAGATAAAAGACGAGGGTGTGTTTGTATGTCTTCGGTCGTTAGTTGTTTAAAGGTTTTACGTAAAAATGAGGGATAGGCAAAGCAGGTAGGTTTTGGGAGTGTTTGATGTTGACTGGCTTGTAAGTAATGCGCAAGCAGTTGTTCACTTAAGCGATTATTGGGGGTGATGATTGTCGCCCCATTTTGCATGGCTTGTAGGATGTGTTTTGGAAGCATGGTTAAACTTGTTTAAGTTTAAGCTGATTGTAAGGCATATAAAATAATGGGCAAGTCTTTATCATGATGTTTTCGTGCGATAAGTGTTTTTTGCTGCAAAATATCAAAAGCATATTGTTTGGCGAGGGTTTGAATATAATCGGGGTGATGTGCAAAACGTGCGGTCTTTTGCAGTAGCCAATCAGTACTTTTGCTTACTTCGGTGGTAAGTATAAACAGTCCTGAGGGGGAGAGTGCTTTTTTTACATGCTTAAAGAGCGTATCAAGCTCGCCTAAATAAGGCAGAACATCTGCGGCTACAATGAGTGAGAAAGGTTGGGTTTTCTGGGCTAAAAAAGGAATTAAATCAGCCTCAAAGAGTTCATCATAAATGGCTTTCTGCTCTGCTTCAGCAAGCATTTTAGGTGAGAGGTCAACGCCTGTTAGATGAAGGCTTAGTTCACGTAAGACAATACCACTTAAACCTGTACCACATCCTATATCCAGTGTGCGTTTAACGTGTAGGGGGTGTTCGTTTGTAGTGAGCGTGCTGTTCGGAATGAAGTGATGTAGGTATTGTGCGATGTGTTTCGGGACGCAGTAGTTCAGTGTGTCAGACATATGTTTTTCGTAATGTAGCGCATAATTATCAAATAAATTTTTGGCATACTCATGAGAGGCTTCACGCATGGGGGCCGCTTCTGTCAGTGCATCCAACATGAAGGTACTACTGGTATCTTGAGGGTTTGCCGCTTTTGCACGTTTTAAGTAGTGAATAGCATCGGATGTTTGGTTTAGGCGGGAAGCAATGCTTGCAAGATTGGTGAGAGAAGCGCTGTGTATGGCATTTTTTTTGAGTACAGATTTAAAGTGTGTTTGTGCTTTATCAAGGTGTCCAAGCGCCATTTCAGCTACCCCTGCATTGTAGCCGTATTCAATGTTATCAGGGTGATTTTCGAGCAGAATATTATAATGCGTCAGTGCATTTTCAAATCGGTTGTGGTGTATGAAAGTGGCGGCAAGATTGTTTCGTGCATTTTCGTGCGTCTCATCAAACCCTAAGGCTTCGCTAAAGTAGGTAATGGCTTGTTGGTTTTGTTCTTTTTTGAGTGCGATAACCCCTAAATTGGTGCGTGCATCTGTATGTGTTTTATCAAGAGCGAGTACTGCATGAAAGGCTTGTTCGGCGAGCTCTAATTGTTCTTGCAGTAAGGCCATCACACCTTGATAAAATGTTCTATTGATGTGATTTTTTGGGTTCGAATCTTCAGGTATTTTTGCGATCGCACGGGATAAGGCGTGAATGGTTTGTTGTTGTTCGTCTATTTGAGTCATGAGGCGTATTGTATCGTGTTTATAGTTTTAAAGGAATTTTGGCTTTTTCGACGGCCGCGAGAATTTCGGAATTAATATCGCTGTTGACCCGATATCGGTCATCTACATCTTTAATAATGCACCAGAGCGTTAGCACAATATGCATAGCTGTTTTGTCGGGACGTGCATCAACGGTTACTTCGGGAGCGTTTTTTCCTTCTTGATGAATATCAGGATGTTTTTTAGCAATTTTAAGCATCAGGGCTTTGGTGCGTTTAACATCTACGATATCTTTTAGCATGATGTGAGATGTGATACGAGTGAGCTTGTTTTTATAGGTGTAATTGGTAACCGATTGGTCGAGTAGAGAAGAGTTTGGGAGAATGACGTTGGCTTCAGAGAGTGTTTTAATTTCTGTAGAGAGCAATCTAATTCTTTGAATGAATCCTTCTGTATCTTTAATTTGAATATGATCTCCAGGACTAAGTGGTTTACTTAAAAGTAAAATGAGACCGCTGATAAGATCAGCTGCAATGCCTTTCAAACCAAATCCAATACCGACAGAAAGCGCACTTGCAACCAAGGCAAAACCAGTTAAATTAATTCCCATAATCATCAGGGCTACAAAAATGGCAATGATGAAGGTAACGTAATTGGTGAGGGTTGTGATGGTGGAGCGGGCATTCTTTTGTTCATATCCAAGCTTTTTACGAGCGATAAAAGCACCAAGTAAACGCCCTAGTATGATAATAAAGCAAAAAGTGGCGAGACCACGAAGGATTGCAACAAAGTTAATGTGAATATCAAAGAGGTAAATCTCATTTTGAAAATATTCCATGATATCGGATAAGTAATATTGAGGTATCCCCCAAAGATGTAAGGTATTGCGGGCAAAAATCCGTATCGATCCAATTGTAAAAAGCGTTTTAAGAATTGATATCTCAATGAGACTTTTGTTCGCTTTGAGTCCAACCCATCGATGAAAGCGAATAGATAAAGGATGGTCTTTACTATTTAAGATACGTGCATAGACCCACAAAAAGTAGTTTGTTTCTAGTATTACAAAAAGCGCAAAAGCTGTTTTCAGTCCATTCTCTGTAAAATATAAAGCCAGATCATCATATCCTAAAAGTGCAGTGATGTTTAAACTTAAAAAGATTAAAATACAGCCGCCTATGATAAGGTTGTTTTTTAAGGGCGACCAGACGTTATACTTAGAAGCCAGGTTAAGAATAGGTGATAGAGTCCATAAAAATAAGATAGTGAGCATAAACAGATAGAGTGTTTTATAACCACTGAAAGAAGCAGTTGAAATGATGGCAGAACTACTTAAACCGATAAACGAGTTTGGAAGTAACGCGCTTAATAGTATGATTGAACGGAGCATTATTTTTTTTGTGAGTTGTTGTATGTTTTTTGTTTTTTTGTATGAAAATAAAATGAAATTGATTTGAATAAAAAATAGAAGCAAAAAATAATGCGTAAAATTTTTAAAAATAGCCGTGATGATTGGGGGCGGGAATATAGTGTCTAAGACTGTATTTAAGAATAGATATGCGCTGAGGCATATTAAAGTAAGAGGGAGCAGGTGTTTAAGTGATTTGAGTATTTGAGTTGTACGTTTATTTTTTACAAAGTAACGTTTACATAAACGATAAAGAAAATAACTTCCGAAAAAAGTAAGCAGTACTCTGATGAATAAGTTAACAATAAGGTGCTTGGACTGCATTTGCTCTATACCACTTAATTGATAGAGCTTTGCAAAGTCGTAGCTTGGTAAAGTGAAAAGTGTCGTTTTATCTTTGACCTTCCAAAAAGGAATGTTTTTTAAAAAGCGGTGAGATTCTTTATTGGATTCGATTTGTATGCTGAGTTGTTTTTTAAGTTTACGTGACTCATATAACAATAGTTTGCAGTCGGAGAGCATGGACCTTGTTTTTATTTTTTCTTGTTGTAAAAAATCAGTTGTTTTTTTATTGGACTTAGATAAATCAGCAACATTAGCAACAGAAGACAAATCTTCTAATTGTGAGAGGTCTTTTTTGGTTTTTTTAACACAATGTTCTGCGTTATCCTCTATGGCTGAGAGGGTTGCTTTGATTTGATTCAATAATTGAGTATTGACCGTACGTTGATTGAGTTGAGTGTTAATTTGATTTAATTGGTTATGTGCTTGATTGATATCGAAATTTTCTTCTGCATGTATCACAAAAGTAGGGAGTAATAGGAGTATTAAATAAAATAATCTAAGGCGTCCTTTCAAGCGATATCTCCATTTCGGCCGACTAATATAATGTGTCTACCGTTATTGTGACGTATGTAAGGTTGTTTCTGCAAGTTTCACTTAAGTAAAAAAAAATCATAAAATAATATTTATGCTCAATATGGTCTAATATTAAGTTACGAGTAATATAAAAATAATTTAATGTAGGATTGATTATGGGGCAGTTCAAAAAAGAGATAGACGACATTAATGAGCGCTTGGAGATATTAACGCGAAAATTTGTTGATGATGAGCATGATAAAAAGAATGCGACCGAGGCACGAAAAGCAATGTATTCTTGTGCAAGTGTTATGGATGAAGTGCTTGAAGAAGTGCAAGTTTCAGGCGGTGACATAGATGAGATTATGAATGCCAAATCCTTTTATACAACCCCTGAAGAAACGGTAGAAGCATTTACAACGCTTGAAAAAGCATTTCATAAAGCCTTTCCGGTTGTTCAAGAGCAACTCTTGATACAACGAGAGGCACTTAAATTAATTTTAAATAAAATTACTGTAGCGCTCGATAATATTGAGCGTGCTCAACAGGCTGGTATGTCTCCCCAGCAGGCTGATGATACATCTATAGGGGGGTAGATTTGCTTTAAGTGCATGGTTTAGTGTCCACCAATTAAATTCACTTGATTTTCTGGCTCGGATTTTTTGATACCAACGACCGGTTCGATTTGACCTAGTTTGTTATATTGGAATAATCCAAAAGCTGGAATCTGTTCATCTTGAGGAAGCTGCGTACGTTGATTCCAACCGCCTCCTAATGCTTTAACAAGGTATACTGTTGCGACCATTAAGTTTTGTTTAATTTCCACTTCATGGATACGTGCTTCAAGCGTATTCAGTTCTGCATACAGTAAATCGAGGGAGGATGCTAATTTACCCCTGAATAAATCCATGGTTAATTCCTGGGTTTGAAATGCGGCGTCTACTGCTTCTTTTTGTCGGCCTAATGATTTGTCAATCAGGTTGGTTTTACTTAACCCGTGCTCTACTTCTTTGAAAGCCGTTAAAATACCTTCACGGTAATCGTTTAATGTTTGCCGATAGATTGACCATGATTTTTGAAGTTGTGCTCTTCTGAATCCGGCTTCAAACACGTTATAGTTAAGGATTGTTCCGAGCGCCCAAACGGGGTTTGAAATTTGTGTGAGAAGGAAGAGGCTGCTGCTTCCGTTTAAATTAATTTGTGGAAAGAAAGCGGCTCTTGCAATACCGATTGATTTGTTTGCTTGCGCCATTTTTCTTTCTAAATCTGCAATATCAGGTCTGCGCTCTAGTAGTTCAGCAGGTAAAACATTGGGAATGGTAATTTGGGGAACAGTGAGGGTGCTCACGGGTTTAATTTTGAATGTAGATGGCGATATATTGAGTAAGGCTGCAATTGACTGCTCAACCACTTGTCGCTCTGCTTCTACTTCTAGTTGTTTTGACTCGGTGCCCGCTAATAAAAATTTAGCTCGCATCACATCAATTTTTGAGGCTAACTTGCCCTTAAATTGAATCGTAACAAGGTTGAGAGATTTTTTATAATAAGCAATCGACTTTAAATAGACGGCATTTTTAGCATCTAAGGCGCGCAATATATAATAGTCAGCCGCGAGTTCCGTCTGAAGCAACAATCGAATAGCGCCATAATGTGCGGCAGATGCTTGCGCTTGAAATACGCGTACGTTTGTTTCATTCCTGTATCTTGAAAAGATATCAGGCTCCCAAGATAAGGGACCTAAAAAGGACGCCGTATTTCCAAAAGCAAACTCATTGACTTCGCCATGTTGTAACTCATCTAGCGAGCGTTGGTTTTTATCATAAAAGCCTTTGATGCCGAGTTGAGGGAGATACATGGAGCGTGCTTTCATCATTTCATATCTAGACTGAATAAACCGCTCTGCTGCAGCTTGTAATGTGGGGTTACTTTCATGAAATTTTTCTTGCAATTGGTTGAGTACCGGGTCATGAAAAATTTTCCACCATTTACCATTGTAGGTATTATCTTTAGGGCTTGCTAATTTAAAAGGGCTCTCGCCCCGCCAATCTCTTGGGACAATGAGCTTTGGAGGGTTATATTCGGGTGATAAATCAATGATATCTCTTTTGGATCCACAAGATGAAAGGATGCCAAACACAAGGAAAATACAAACACAGCGAAACCGTTTATGTTTAATAAAAGGTGTGGTTCTCAAGCTGTATTGGCGCGTGTCCATATTTTTCATTTAGTCTTCTTATTGAAGGTAGCCCGTTACAGGTGTGACGACTTTTACTTTACTGCCCTCTAGTAATCCTAAATTGGGACTATTGATGACTTTATCAGTTGGAGAGAGTCCTTCAAGAACCTCTACCGTTCTTTTTCTTAACTGTTCAACTTTGATGTCTTTAAAGTGCACTGTATTATCTTCACCAAGGGTTGCGACACGTGTGCCATGGGCGTCAAATATCATAGCAGTTGTTGGGAGTGATAAAAGATTAGATTGAGTTTTAGCTGATATCGTGACGGTTGCATAAGACCCAGGCCATATGGCTTCGTTTTCATTGTCTAAGACAAACTCAGTCACCACCGTTCTTGTTTGTGGATCAAATGCCTTTGCCGAGGTTAGAAAGTGTCCTGCGTAATGTCGGTTAGGGTATTGTGGAAACACGACATCGGCCTTAAATCCTGGTTTTAAAAATCGACCAAATCGTTCTGGAATGGATACAAATAAACGGAGTTTTTTAATATCAGCGACAATAAAGAGATGTGTTGGTTTGGGACTTTGTTCTTCTACACTTCCTTTGTCACTGACATAATCTCCTAAATTGATGTTCCTTGAGATAACAATTCCTGAGAAGGGGGCAACGATAGATTTAAATTTTAATCTAGCGCCCAGTGTTTCTACGCGGTATTCAGTTGCATTGAATTTTGCTTTTTCAGCCTTAAGGTGCGCCTCTTTGACCGAGATAGACTGAATTGAAACGGCCTCGGACTTTTTCATAGCAATGTATCTGTTTGCTGTGAGTTCGGCCAGTTTATAGATTGCTTCCTGAGATTTCATATCTGCTTTTGCTTGTCCGTAGCGTGCATTTAATATCGGCGTTCTTACTTTTGCCATAATTTGGTCTTTCTCGACTCTTGCACCGTAGTCTGTATACCATGCTTTGATGTATCCATTGACCCGTGAGTAAATATAGGACTGGTTCCAAGCCATAATATTGCCAGGCAACTCAATGGTTTCAATGCTCGTATTTTTTTTAGGCTGAACGATAGAAACGGGAAAAATATCTTCTGCTAATGCGGCTTTTTTTAATGTGTAAGCATCATAACCGCGCATGATAAAGACCAAGAAAAGCCAAACAATCAAAATCATGGCCGTGATGGTCAGCCATTTATTTTTTTGAGCGAGTGCCTTTGCTTTGGGCATGTGTTTTTTGAGTAACGTTTCCAGTATTAATTTATACTTTTTAAAAAATCTCTCATACACAATACAATTCCTTATGTAGTGTTATATTTTCGGTAAACGACGGTATAAACACAAGGGACAAAAAATAGCGTTGTAAATGTAGCTAATATTAAGCCACCTATCACGGCTTTTCCGAGTGGTGCATTGGTTGTATTACTCAAAGACATGGGTGCCATACCAATTATCATGGCTGCTGCTGTCATGAGTACAGGGCGTATTCGGGCGTGTCCTGCTTCTATAGCCGCTTTAATAGAATTGCCATGACTTTCCATTCTTTCGCGAGCATATGCAACGACAAGGATTGAGTTAGCTGTTGCTGTACCCATTGACATAATCAAACCCGTTAACGCGGGTACAGATAAGTTTGTTCGGGTTAAAAATAAAAATAAGGCAGCACCGGCAATAGCACCTATTAAGCCTGTGATGATAATAAAAGGATCGAGCCAAGACTGAAAATTAACCACAATCAGTAGGTAAATTAAAACGATTGCAAATACAAACCCAATCATGAGTTCTATATAAGCACTTTTCATGGTTTCAGACTGACCATGAATTTCAACCGTGGCTTTTTTAGGTTTTTTATCCATGCTCGCGGCAATGGCTTTAGTGACATCATTTAGAACGCTTCCTAACGCTCTCCCTTCTGCTGAAACATAAACATTAAATAATGGCATGACATTATGATGCGAAATAACACCGGGCGTACCGACCAGTTTGAGATTTGTAATATTTCCTGCCAATTGTATGCTCTCGAGATTACTGTCATTCTCGGTTTTTTTAACAGGAACAGAGGTTAATTTATTAACGTCGTGCATAATATACTGAGGTGTGTATAGGTTTAAGCGGTATGCAATACCGGTTGTATGATTGAGCCAATATTGTTGAAAAAATTGTTGACTACCTGCCGTTGCTAAAATCATATTTAAGGCCACATCTTTTTCAGTCAATGCAACGTTGAGTCCAAAGGTTCTATCCGCCTCGGTTAATAAGGTAGGCGTGGTCAGTGTTTGTTGCACTGTTACATCTGTTGCTCCAGGTATGGTTCGAAATTTTTCTGCGAGCATTTTTGCGTATTTATAATTGTCTTCCAGATCGTATCCTACCACATGGACATCAATAGGGGCGGGGGAGCCAAAATTGATAATTTTTGCAGTTAAATCAGCCGGCTGAAATGTAAAAATGGTGCCCGGATACAATTTTTTAAGCCCTTTTCTTAAGATGTCTCTGTAAGTCCAAACAGGGGATTCTTTGTTCCGTAAAGCAATGGTTAAGTCGCAATCTTGAGAACCAATGGTGGGTGTAGGAATAAAAGCTAAATTATGCGGACCAACAGGTAGGCCACAATTACTAATGACTTTTTCAACTTGGCCTGGGAGTAGTTTTTTGATATCTCGTGACACATAAGATGCAATTTCGCCTGATGTACCAACACGTGTTCCAAGTGGCGCACGGAGGTGCATTTGCAGGATGCCAGATTTAATTTCTGGGAAAAAGTCTTGGCCATTGATTAAAAATAGCGTGGATGACAAGGCGCAGAAGCCTACAAAATATAAAATAAATTGACGGCGATGCTCGATTAATTTTTCTAAAATCAATTGATACTTTTCTTTGAATATCTCAAATTTCTGTTCAAATTTGGTTTGAAACTGCATGCATTTTGCAACTATTTTATTAGAGGATGTTGTTTCTTCGGATTCCTCTTCATGATCTTGTAATAAATAATCTGCCATGGTTGGCACAAGCGTGATTGAAAGCATAAAAGAGGCAGCCATAGCAAACATAATGGCTAATGCCATTGGCTTGAATAAAAATCCTGAAATTCCGGTAATACCAAAGAGTGGCATCCAAGCGAGGCTAATACATAATGTCGAGATAAAAGTCGGTACAATGATTTGATTTGCAGCATCAATAATGGCTTTTCCTTTGGGTTTATTCATTGCAAGATGAGAGTGAATATTTTCAATCATGACGGTTGCATTATCGACCAAAATACCAACTGCTAGGGCGAGTCCCCCAAGGGTCATCACATTAATGGTTTCATTAAATAGTTGCAGACAAATAATGGCCGTCAGAATAGAGAGGGGGATTGAGCACGAAATGATGATGGTTGATCGCCAGGAGCCAATGAACAACAACACGACGAGCCCTGTTAAAAAGGTTGCCGTCAGCATTTCTTGAACTACTTCTTTAATGGAATCTTTTACAAATTTTGCAGCGTCATTGAGTATTTTTATTTTGACCTCTCCCCCTAAGGTTTTTTCGATTTCAGGGATTGCTTTTTTGACACCATCAACAACAGAGAGCGTTGAAACGTCACTACTTTTCATCACGACCAGCATAATGGCTTGTTTGCCATCAACTAAAACTGAGTTTTGCTGTGGTGCACCTGAGAGGGAGGTATAGCCAACGTCTCGTAAAAAGACGGTTGCATCGTTTACGGTTTTAATCGGGAGCTTATTAAAGTCGCTCACTTTTAAAGGAGCAGCATTATTTTTTACCATCCATTGTATCGTGTTAATTTTTTCTGAACCTGCAGGTAGAATTAAATTTTGTTCTTGTAGTTTGGTCAAGACATCATAAGCAGTCATGTTTTTGGCATATAATTTTTGCGGATCGAGCGAAATCATCACCTGTCTTGTTGTTCCCCCATAAGGTAGAGGGAGTATGGCGCCTCTAATGGTCACAAGTTGAGGTCTAATTTTGGTTGTTGCGATATTAAATAATTCAGCGTGAGAAAGGTTATCAGAGGCAACTTCAAGCATTGCGACAGGCACGGATGATGCTGATAACTTCATGACCATCGGTGGTGAGATATCAGGCGGTAAGATTTTAATGACGTTTTGCGAAATGGCTGTAATTTCAGCCTCTGCTTTTGCAACATCTACACCTGGCTGCAGAAAAACTTTAATAATACTAATGCCGTAATAAGAGTTACTTTCAATTTTTTGTACGCCCTCAACGGTTCTTGTGATGGCTCTTTCATGCAAAAAGGTAATTCTTCCTGATACATCACTAGGCAATAAACCAGAATAAGACCATACAACAGCAACAACGGGTATTTTAATATCAGGAAACACATCTGTTGAGGATGTGTAGATGGATTTTAACCCCATGATGATAATTAAAATTGCAAGTACAACAAATGTATAAGGCTTTTGTAGCGCAATTTTGATAAGGTTTTTCATTAATACTTAGCCTGACTTCCGTTTCCTAAAAAAGCATTGCTTTCCTAATAAACCAATCTAACACTTATTCTATTTGAAAGGGAACTTAAAAATAAAAATTGTAGGTGAGTATTAGGGGCTGTTGACATATATGGACCCTGCCAGGTCTTGCAATAGGTTGTCCCATTATTTTTAGCAAGTTAGGTTGAGATGCAGTCATATATTCGGCCTCTGGTTAAGTGAAATACGTTCACTTGGCCCGGTTTGCTCCTGAGAGATGGTTACTTCTTTCATGGGAATAATTTTCTTCAAATCAAAGGGGGCTGACCAGGATGGCACTTATTTAAGAAGTAACCTATTGAAATATATGTGAAAAAGAAGATTTTCCATTGCATTTTAATTCACTATAATAGCTAAGTTTTAATGAGGTGACCCTGTATTGATAATTATATCCATGTTATTTTGAATCTGTTCTTTCTTGTCAGGGAATTTTGAAAAGGATGGGCTCGATACCTTCTCTTATGCACTTGGTGCAAATATACAACAAAGGTAATGTGGTGTTGGGTATGGCTTCTTTGACTGAGGGAAAAGCGATCTTGGTCGTATGCCGGGTCAAACACTAAATGACGGTTTAGTTGTTAATCTTATCTATGTCACCTTATAAGGATATTTAATTTTGATTATGTTGAAGCGTATTCTGAGTGCTCAAGCCTTGTTGTTTGTCAGTTATACCTACGCCGGTATTCCTCTTTGGACATTTGAGGCATTAACACCTACAGCAGTATCACTGCCATATAATAGTACGGTAACGGTTCAATATAAGGTGACTAATCAATCGACTTCAACACATTTTTTAAACCTTATTCACATGCAGGGCGTGAAACAAATCACCGGCCCAGGGAATTGCCCAGAAAAATTTAGTTTAGACGGTGGTGCATTTTGTTTTTTAACGCTTGAGATTCATGGTAATGAATTACCCCATGATTTAACGACGGGGCCATATATTTGTGACGTACAAAGTACACTTCAGTGCTATGGCCCATCCCAGGCCAATAGCTTAAATATTAACATTAAACCAGCTGTGCCTTATGCAACGTTAAGCGTAACAAACGCCCCTGTACCTGTATATAACGGTGGAATGCCGACACAAATTCACATTAAAAATACATCTACAAATAAAGTCGCCAAAAATATAGGCATTGATTTTTCGGCAACGTCTCTTGCCCCCTATATCTCGATACCAACAAATACGTGTGACACGGTGGAACCACAAGCAGAATGTATAATTACTATGAAAGATACGCTGCATTCAAGACCTGGGATAAAGGCCATATCTGTAACGCCCACAGTTCAATCAAGTGACGGGAGCACTGAAGCCATACAGTTTACAACAACACAATATTCCGTTGGTGATGCCTATGGGACCGATAGTATCGTAGCTTGCGTTGATCCCAGTAACCCTCTACAAAACCTTGTAATGTTCAATAAAAGGTTTGGACCAGAGATATTTTTATTCACAAAGGGAAAGACTATTGCCCTCGAGCCTTTTCCTGCAGACCTAGAAAATGGTCTTCAAAATTTTCAAACTATGCAAGCACTTTCAGGAGTGGTACTAGAGGCACCTCAACAATGCAATAATATGGGAGAAGTTGATGGTCAACAGTCTTTTCTACCTGCTCAAAAGCAGCTTAGTTGCTTATTGGCAAATGGCTTTGCTGGCAGTGTCAGTATCGATGATGGGATTTGGACCTCATCAATATTTGTTGATATCACCGATATTAATTATAATACGTATTATGCTGAATACGAGAACCCGACGCACTTTCAGTTTGAGGTACAAACTATCTCACCTTGGCGTTCGATAGAGAAGGACTTTTATTGTACACATGCATTACCTCCTTCATGACCTAAATTTCCGTGTAATTTATACGGGAATCAACTATGTTTAAAAAAACTTTTAAATCAATGGGGTTAGACCCCATTGATTTTACGGTGTCCATTTTTTCGTGGCAGGATTTTCTAACCGATTACCCAAACCCCCGTATGTATCGAATCACAAACCCTGTTGATGCTTCCTGATTTGGTGCTTCTGAAGTAATGGTTAAATTTGAAACATCACAATTATGATTTGATGGCACATTAACAGCAAATACATTGTCAGGTTGCGAGGCATCAGAAGTAGACGTCCAGTATTTCATACTACCTGTGGTTAGCGCATAGGATGTATTACAAAGGGCCACAAACATGGCCAGAAACTCCCCTACATTGGGTACATGCCACCCACCAAGACATGCATTAGAACCAGAGGTGACGCCTACCGTACAATTAGCCGTGGTAGACTCCCCCGCTGCATTCGTGACAAATAGGGCTGCTCTACCGGCACCATAACTAGAACCAAAGTCATTCACCCCGGCAACAGCAAGCGTTGCTACCGTATTTTGATAACCACCTCCCATTCCATATTCAGAATAAGCGCCTAACCTTTGTGGAGCAGGGAAATATTTATTGGCGTCTATAAAATCTGGATCATCCTCAAGCGCCGCAACAATTCCCGCTCGTTTTGATTGGTCTAACCATACGACCACTCCGCCTTGTGTCTGTTGCCCTACTGTATTGGATGATTGAATATCAAGTGCTGCAAGCTTTGCATCGATAAGCTGGATTACTTTTTCAATGCTTGCAGGGTTTCGGTTAGTGTCATTAGCATAGGAACCCGCTGCAAAAAATTCTAGACATGCGACGCACAAATAACCCAAATTCTTATTTAACATAATCCATCTCCTTTTATTCAATACCTGCGTAATTACAGGTAATAAAATATCCATTTGCTCTGTGATAATTTCAGCTACTTAGGAATATTCTATCTCAGTATTTAATAGAAGTCAGGTTAAGCTTCAGGGCGATTGCGCTTAAATTTGGTTGACAAGGCATCCTTGAAGTTTGATCTTGTCATGAAAAAATAGACACCTCACTAAAATCAATGGGGTCTGACCCCACTGGTTTTTGGTTTAAACTGATGAAATATAGAGCTATTGACTTAATAATGATCGATATATATGGATTTGATTGCTCAATGATTGCTATCTATACTCAATAATATTGTTTTAAGTCCATTTTTGGGTGATTCATGAGCGAAAGCAAAGAGGAAAAAAAAGAGAGAATGCGGCGATTTGCTGAGCGTGCGCGACAGCAGCTAGCAGCACCTGAACCGCAACAGCTCCAAGCTAATATTCGAACTGATTTAAGTCAAATTATGCAAGCAGACTGTCTTGTGATTATTGTTGGATCTTATCAATCGCCTGATGGCCTCGAGGCCGAAAATCAATCAGAGCCAAATTTTACCTATCAATTAGCGGATACCGGCATCAATACAGTTGTAATGAATTTAGATGGGCATTTTGAAAAAGGGTCAGATCGAAAATCGGAAAACCTTTTAATTTTGAAGTACAAGGCAACACTTGCTCCTGAAGTGAGAGAGAAGGATGGAAAAAATGCTGCTTGGGCCGAAAGTGTCCAGGAAGATTTTCATTACATCAAGGCGCTATGTAATGATTTGTTAGGAGATAGGGATAAAAAAATCGTTCTTATAAATCGAATTCATCATGAGCCAAAAGAGTTAATGGCCCTGCATGAGCAAATGGATGACCCCTCAAGAGTGGTACTCATTGGTTCGTATTTTAGTAATTATCCCGCGGTTATTTATCGAGATAATGTTGATGAGTGTTTAACAAATGAGTCAATTGCTAGCGTATATGCCCCTCCTGGTGCAGCAGATGTATTAGATCTTGTGTCAGCTGAAGAAAGGACACGTCTTGTGAACCAGGAGGCCGAAAGATTACATCAAACAGAAGCAATACCCAGTACATGGGATATTTTTCCAACCGTGAGTGATATTCAAGCGAATGATGTTTTAGCTTGCTTTCCGACAGCAGGATTGACACCTTAAGGACTTCAATGAAGTCTGACCTATTGGTTCTAAATGACAGTGGAGGTGATGTCCGTGGTTCATTTAGTACAATAGGGTGCCGTGGCTTGAAAAGAGCTGTCTATCAGTGTGCATGGCATCTTCTCCAAAGCAGCGTCCATGACCAGGCTCATCCAAGAAAAAAGTATTTTTATTATTTGTGGCTCTCGGTTCCTCCGTGCTCCTTTCTTCGCCGTCATCATTTAAATAAGAAATTGTTTCTTTAGTATGAAGTGGAGGGGTAACATCCGTGATTATACTCATTGTTTTTAATAGGGGTAGTGTAACGGGCAGTTCAAAAGCTTCAGACCCAGGTAGGGAGCATGCAAAGTCATAAATATTTATAGAGGCACTTACAGCACTCAAAATCATGAGTCTAGCACTAAGCGTTAACATGGCAGCATAGCTATATGCCAAAAGAATCATAGTACTTAAAGTAAGGCTTATCGCTGAGATATCAGGTGCAAATTGAGTCTGGCTTGCAAACCAATCATCATGTATTTTTCTGGTTGCAACTATTGTTGAAATTTTGTTAATGGCTGTATATGTTTTTTGCTCTGGTGAGCTTGAAACAAAAGAAGCTATGTGCGTTACCATCTCTGGTGGAAGAGTAAGTTCGTCTATCCTTATTTGGGGGGCATGGAGGTTATATGACTTAAGGATATAGTCGGCCTCAGTACGCCTCATTATAGGAATGCCAGAAGTGTTCATCTGAATAAGTGGTGCAAGTGCTAAGGCAGATTCTAATGTGCCATTATGGCTTAAATTTAATCTTTGTCGAACACGTATATCTCCAAGTTCAATTAAAAAAGCATCGATTTTTGTGTATGTTTCATTTTTAAATAACTTGTTGTTCTGTAAGTTAATCAAGGTGACATGTGGAGGGATGGACTTAAGCATGATTCGTAAGTTTGGGACTCTCATTATGTTTAGGTCATTCCCGCTCAAATTGATTGAAGTGACGCCTGGGGGTATCGCGCTCATCATGGCGATGAGGCGTGCTTGAGGCATCGAGTAGAGGAGATTCTCGCTCAAATTAATTGAAGTGACGCCTGGGGGTATCGCGCTCATCATGGCGATGAGGTTTGCTTGAGACATCGAGTAGAGGAGATTCCCGCTCAAATTAATTGAAGTGACGCCTGGGGGTATCGCGCTCATCATGGCGATGAGGCGTGCTTGAGGCATCGAGTAGAGGAGATTCCC
>JAHZKF010000040.1 GCA_022600575.1 Gammaproteobacteria bacterium
CTGCATTGCTTTTTTACTCCTAGCTACTTCATTTCCTTGGCAAAGAAGGCTGACGCCTTTTTTAGTATTTCTTTCTCCATACGCAGATTTTTAACCTCTTTGCGAAGCGCTAAGAGTTCAGCATGTTCCTCTTCACTTAATCCCCCTGGTGAATTTCTTGCTTCAATCTTATTTTTCCAATTATAGATAAGTTTTACGTTAACACCTACGGCATCAGCTGCTTGCTGCGGGGTATAATGTTGTTCAAGAACGAGGGATACAGCATCCTTTTTAAACTCCTCTGGGTAGCGTTTGTAATCGCGTTTTTTCTCTGTCATAAGCACCTCTGTTAGTATGTATATTTTCTCTAACAAAAGTGTCCAATTCAATTAGACCAGAACAAATTTGATCATAACCTACAAAGCTGTCGATCTTTTTTAAAAAACTCAGTACCTTATAGAACCATATTAACTGCAGAATTTCGCAAGGAGCTCTTTGTGATTAACATATTATTACATGAAAAACGTCGCGCCAAAGATTTACTAACTGGAACAATAGCCCAAATTCAATCTGTTACTGAAGACACAACAGTCACTACGGATGAGATGCTGGAAATGTGGTGGACGGCTTTTTCATCGGCAAAGGAACTAGACGCGTTAAACTACTTATTGTGGAAAGAACGTATGAGTAGTTATCTTGGTTTGTTCACGATTTTATATAGTTTAGTAATTATGGGTATAGGGCTTTCAGTATTTATTGAATTGGATAGCTTTTTTTCTCAAAACATGTCTGAGAGTGAATTTTTCTACGTTGCATTGATATTTTCTGTATCCATTACGTTTTTGAGCTTCCTCCCCATAATTTGCCCTTTTTCCTCTTGTATGAGCAAATATGGGTTTTTTAGTACTAATGAACGTGCTATAAAAAATAATTTTTATGAGCTCTGTGAGTTTGACAGCAGGTTCCAAAATCCAAGATCAAGCGCCTTACACCCATCAATGTTTTCAACTAAGACTGATACACTATTTGAGCAAAACCGGGTGATACATATTGGATATTCGAGCAACTTATCAGAAGAGATACGACGTTTAAGTAAGCGACTATTTTGGGCAAGACTAAACCCATGCCACAATCACAATAAGCTTTATGATGTGCACCGGTTTCTAATGGCACTGCAATATTTTCATACGGGACGACCTGCTATATCACTTCAGCTACTTGCTAAACCATTCTCATCCTCATCTATTCAACAAGCTGCAAATAAAATTATTGCTATAAATATTTTTTTATTGGAGAAATACCTAGTTCATTTCACAAAAAAAGAGCTTCAACAACTAATAGCTTATTACTCAAGAGAGCAACCCGATTCATTGGAGTTTATTTCTTCTTCATATCAATTACAGCATCCAAATACTCGAGATATGCCTGCTGACTGGGAGCCAGATTTATCAGACAGTCCAGATTGTGATAGCCAATGGTGGGATCAGTATCAGTTGCTTGAGATGATTGCTAATACTTATGAGCAAGCAGTTTTATGCTCTAAATCAGTGCCTCCCAGTGAAACAATTGAAGCGCATGATGATGAACTTAGCAGGCCTCTACTTGTCTAAAACATGTAAAAGAAAGATAATCAAATTAGCAGTACGGCGGGGTCTGGGCTTGTGTTTAGCAGTCTGAAATTATCTCAATATTTAGTAGGCTAGGAGAAAAAATGTTATGTTTGTTGCTCAAGGCAGCGCAGCAAGTCTACGAAATCATGCCTTGAGAATAACGTATAGAATTTCCAGGTGGTTTATATCATATTACCAATTGCGGGAATAGAAGAAGTAATATCTATTTAGCAGATGGAGATTTTAGAATTTTCATTTCAAGTCTAAGCGTCGCGCCAGAATATTTCAAAATGCAAGCCCTGACTCCAGAGCTTGCCCATGCTTATTGCCCTATATTTAATATTGGATATAAGTTGTTAATATACTCTATCCTGAACCAAGTTAGCCTTTAAGGTATGCGTTTACTCATCCGCCTTCTTTTCAGGAAAATAAGCTCAGGACAGGCACGTTCTTCCTTGAGCATTTTTTCAAGGTGATAAAGCTTCGCGATTTGATCAACAACCTTGAACGCTAAGCCTTTTTTCTTTTTGGTGAGACGCGTGACATCTGCAAAATAACGTCTTGCATGAGCCATACAAGCCACATGGCAGACTAAGCTAATGGGTATTAAGCAATGCCACGGGCTGCGCTATGCATATGCCCAACATCACTATCATGAGCTTACTAAGTTATTCAATCCTAAAGGAGAAGGGTTCATCTGCTCTCTTGCTGGAGGAAAAGCGTATGAAGATTTAAATGAGACTGAAAAGAAATTAGATATAAGGGCCCGCAGGATCCTAAGCCGGAATCTGGGCCACTCTCGCATTTCTATTGCTCGAATTTATTGTGGGTGAAAGCATGGAGACGAAATTCATTAAGTATACCCCAAAGTGTACCCCGAAATATTTTGATTTTATTTAAAAGATGTTATCTGCTTGATTTACTGGTGCCGTTGAGACGAATCGAACGCCCGACCTATTGATTACGAATCAATTGCTCTACCAACTGAGCTACAACGGCAAATAACGAGGCGAAGTATAGCTTGAGCCCTGACATTTATGCAAGCTCATCAGGGCAAACGCATCTTAAATTACTTGCCTAATAATAGTTTCTCTGAAATCGTCCTCCAAAGCAGCCATAAATCGTTTACGTTTCATACTGGCCTTTCTTGATGTGTCATTTTTAATTAAATTCAACGCAATATGCCGCA
>JAHZKF010000041.1 GCA_022600575.1 Gammaproteobacteria bacterium
AAAACCATCATGATGCAACGATTGAAAAAAAATCGGCCTCTCATGTGTCGAAAGATGGTGAGCTTGTAAAAAAATTATCACCTGAAGATGCTAATCGAATCGGCTATATGGCCGGTGTGAATGATACGGTTAAAGACAATGATATTAAATGAGAATATGACAGATAGTCATTATAAGTACCCATTTGTGATGCTTGGGCTTTACATTACTTTTTTACTGATCACGGTCGTTGTAGCTAATCGTTTAACAATGATTGGATACTTGCTTGAGCCGGGTGGAATTTATTTTTTTCCATTGATTTTCCCAATACTTGATATTATGGGGGAAGTGTATGGCTATTCTTATCCAAGACTATTTATTTGGGTTGGAGGGCTTTGTGAGTTGTTATTTGCGTGTGCCGTGACAAGCGTTGGTCACTTTCCTTATCCTGATTATTTTCATCATGCTGAAGCTTATCAAACGGTTTTTGATCCAACCATTCGGTTTGTGCTTTCGAGTCTTTTTGGAACCATGGTGGGTGAATTCTTGAACGTATATCTTCTAGCTAAGTGGAAGATAAAGCTGCAAGGCAAATCGTTTGTTATACGCTCCATTTTAGCGACGGCAGTTGGACAGGCTGCATTGACTGTTATTGTTGATTTATTTGCATTTGCTGGAAAAATGAGTTTTGCGCATTTAGGTTGGATGATGCTGTGTGGTTATACGTATAAAATGGTGTATTCCGTATTGCTTTCATTTCCTTCCTGGCTTGTGATTAAAAAGCTAAAAGAAAAAGAAAACGTGGATTACTTTGATATTAATACTAATTTCAATCCCTTTAGATTAGAGATAGAAAGTTATAACAATCAATATAGAAGACATGAGCATTTAGAAGCTTAGGCGTGCTTCGAGCAAAGTTGCAATGATTTTATCTTGTTTGGTTAATTGGATGGTTTGTATCTCATCTGGGGCCGGATTGATGGATTCGGCATGTATTAATTGTCCATCTGAAAGGATTTTTTTAAAGAAGAATTGATTGGTTTTTTTTAAAAAGACAATTGCGCAATCGTTATTTTTGGTTGTTTTTTTTGTATCGAATATTAGAAGACAGCCGTTTGGAAAGATAGGCTCCATGCTTGACCCCATCATTTGAATTGCAAATGTTGTTTTATTCGATTTTTTGTTTAGAAAAATTTCTTCTTTATCGTTGAAATTAATGTTATCTGGCCAATGATGTAGATCATGCCAGGATAAGATGGGAGCTGTATTCAATTCTAATTGCGTTTTAATTTTTTCAGGTAAATGGGGAGGGAAAGCCTCTTTACCCAGTAATTGATTGACTGTGATTGAAAAATAATGAGCAAGGGCTGTGAGGGTTTTTTTCCTTGGGTTTTCGGTGACACCAGTATATAGCTGATATAGCGTGGGTTGCGGTAAGCCGGTTGCTTTAGCTAGATCGCTAACGCTCATGTTGCCATGCCTTTGCATTAATTTTTCAAGGTTCGTTTTTAGGTCCATATTTATCACATTCAATAAACCAATAAAATTATTGGTAAAGTGTTGACACAGGTAAAGCGTTATCATACCATAATTACAATAAAATTATTGGTTTTATAGCTGATCACCAAACCAGGTAGCATATCATATTTGGGTTGATCTCGCTGTACTTCAAAACGAATCAGTAAAGGCGGTTATAAAGTGTTTTAAAATTTAAGCAAGAACAGAAAATGGAATGAAGTACGTTTGCGCTTAAGTTTTTTTTGTAACTTTAACATGGAGGGTCATTGTAAAAGGAAGTAAAGCTTGATTCACCGAATAAAAAAGGAATGGTCAATTTATTTGGAATCTTGCTGGTAAGTCCAAGCTTTGCAACCGGCCAGCAGGCAGATTGGTGGTCGGTTGCTTTTATTCGCGTTTGTAGAGATAAATTAAGGAAATTAAAATGGATTTTACAGTACAGCAACAGCGCCTCGCACAATTGATGGATCGCGTAAACTTAACCGGCATATTTGTTTTGGGCTTGTTCATGAGTAATTTTTTGATAGGAGGACTTGCGTGGTACCTCACCTATCATCAAAAAATAGAAATTACCCCTTTTTCAGGTGCTGAGGGTTATCATAAGAGTGATGCTTCAATTGATAATCATTATCTTTCGATGATGACAGAAAACTTTATTTATTCACGCCTTAATGTAACGCCCGAAACGGTACGAGCTAGTCATAAGCGTTTGCTTTCGTTTGTTGATATTACGTATTACCCTAAATTTTTAGATATATTGAATAAAGAAGCGCGCGTTGTGACTCATAAAAAAACCGCTAGTTATTTTGAAATAAAAAATATTCAACTCGATGAAAAAAATTTACGGGCTACGGTAACTGGTAAACTAAAACGCGCCATTGGGTCTCGGGCTTTTCATGAAGAACGTGCCACGTATCACTTGCAGTACGCATACCATTTAGGGCGCTTGAGTGTAACGCAATTTACACGGTCAGATTTGCAGGAATCAGCTATTCCCATGTAAGAAATGTTGTTAAATAAAGTTTTTTTGCATGATGCTGCACGATAGTGTTTAGAAGTTATTTGAAGTCATTAAAGCCTGTTAGTGAATAAAATGAAACTAACAGGCTAGGCTATTTTTAGTTTGGAACATCTTTAAAATTGCATTCATTCTAAGCGTGGGAAATAAGAGGTTAATTTCTGTTGTTCGGGTACTGTTAATAAATTTTCTTGGAATGCGCTGATGAAAGCGGTTAGTTCTGAGGGAAGGGTACTTGCGTGTGAAACAGTGCAAGAGAGCGTGAACACTACGCCGTCTTCTTTTTCCTCTCGCTTACTACATACAAACCAGGGTGCATGTGCATTATGTTCGCTCGCCTTTTGGGAGGGGGTGTATCCGCTAAAGGCAGATGGAATCGTCGTGATTAAATGAGACATGCCATACCAACTGATATCTTCTGGAAACACGCCCGTGCCGATTGCACGACGTTCAGCAATGCTTGTTGTATAGGCTTGGACGAAATCAGGCCAGGACATGGTACCTACATTTTCCAAAAAAAAGTCGACTTGTTGAATAGCAGGATCATTTATTTTAACAGATACAAAAAACGGTAGATTATCAAAGCAGTACCATTCGTCATTGAGATAACGATACCGTAAACATGCAAACTCGGGCTGCTGCATGGTCTGAATTAAATTGTAATAAAGAAAAGCATTGAAGCTTGATTTTTCACGTTGATGATAAGCTTTATATTGGCTATATATTAAGGTCGCATCAATAGGAACATCCATCTGTACATTAGGATTAACATTGTTTGGAAAGAAAGGAAGAGAGAAAATTTTAAAAACGGATCTTTCTTCTATTTCGACTTTACGTCCTGCAAAACGCTCGAGTAAATGTGTTAATGCTTCTTCAGATACTTGCATGGAGAGCTCGAATGAAATTTAGGTGAGCATAGTAAGTAAATTTAGGTCGAATGTTAAGTATTGATTAAGCAATGGCTGAAAAAAATCGAAGTTTTAGCATATTGGGCTGCCCTGGGCAGGAATCGAACCTGCGACTTAATGATTAATAGTCTTTTTTTCGTCTTTTTATATGATATCAAATAATAACAAAAACGGCTCTAAATCTTTTAAAGTCAAACTTTAAAAGGTGATAATCACTAGTATCAGGACATATGAAGTATCAAGGACCAAGTGTGATAACTTCCACCGTACCCGCTTAACTACCTAATGAAGGATGAGACACATCCTTGTTTTCTTCTTTATTCTGCACGCTTTTATTAGACATATTGCGAAGCCACTTGGGTTGGAAGTCGCCAGGAAACGCATTCGTGTGTCGACACATTTGTTGTCTTTGAGTGCGTCTATTATTCACTTTATTGGGTTTAGCCGTATTATCATGCTTGCTCATGAGTGTATCGGGTATATTCTCAGTAACGGGTGGTGCTCTAAATACAGAGAGAGCTCTTAAGTTACTTGTCGATAAATAGTTTGCAACCTGTTCTGTATAAACATTAGCAATAGCTTTTGAGCGAATTAATATTTCGGAAACAGAAGCACGTCCGCCCTCGATAGCCCAGTCTAAAGGTGTTTTTCCATATTGATCTGTCTGATTCAGTAATGTAGGATTTTTTTTAAGAAGAAGTTTGACTATATCAAGCCGCCCATCTAGAGCCGCTAGATGAATTAAGTATTCTTTTTTAAAAGGCAGATCTTTAGCGCCAGCATCAAGTAATATTATCACAGTCGTATACTGCCTAGCTTCGTATGTTAAGCGCAATACTGTTTTTCCATGTACTTTTAAATCATTACGGTTGTTAACAGTAGCGTTGATATTCTCACCGTTTGCAATTAAGTGACGAACTATATTCTTATATCCCTGCCTGGCTGCAAATATAAGAGGAAATTGAGCGCTTGTAAACTCATGCCGATTACATACCAAATGCATCGGTGTGCTTCCTAACCTGTTTCCTAACCAATTATATTGATGGTATTTTAAGTTCGGATACTCGTCAAACAAGCGTTCAACCGTATCAATTCCCGCATGTTTGGTAGCTTCATATATTAAGCGCTTACAGGTTAAACCATCAACTTTTGCACCAGCATCCAGTAAGAGACCCATCTCTATATAGTGCTTGCGATCATAGGCCAACTGCACAGCAGTTTTTCCATGGCCGGGATGGCTTGGGTTATTGATTGGGACATCTAAGGAGATACCTTTCGAAATTAAATCTAATACACTAGGGGTTGTATGGCTACGATTTAGTGTTTCTTGAGACGAGTTCATAGCTGTCTTGGATGCATGATCTAGTGTTATACCATTTGACTCTGCGCCTAACGTTAAGTATTCAACTATATCAGGCCAACCAGGTTCCCAAGTTTTGGCGTCATTATTAAAACAATCCTCAATCATATGACCAGAGGCTAAAGCAATCCACTTATTTATGGATTGATAATTGTCACTCCAAAAGTTGGGGTTAAGATCGACAAATAGTTGTATGATATCTAACCTACCATCCTTAACAGCTTTATCAAAAACATAGTCACCATTAACGGGCGTATCAACTACATTTCTTTTCATTAACATTTTCAATGTTCCATATCGGCCAAGATCATATACCCAATGTAGAGTAGTTTTTCCGTGGTCTGAATGGCCAGGTCTATGGGTTGCTACATTGATGTCAGCACCTTTTAAAATAAAATAATGAATGCCGCGATTAAAAGCATATCGGGCAGCTAACAGTAAAGGCGTTTCTCCATTCCCATTTTTTTGCTGTAATAAGGTTGGATACCTATTAATTAGCGCTTCAACAAGCGTGAATTGAGCATTTTTTGTTGCTTGATGAATGAGGTGCTCATTTGAAATGATAACTTTTTTTTTCCATTTACTTTGAAACGTGTTGCTAATACCTGTATCTGCCGCCCCAGCATTCAATAACGCATAGATAATGTCATAGTGTCCACGACTATAGGCCCAATGTAGAGCAGTTTTTCCATGGTCTGTGTGGCCAGGGGCATCGGTTGATGCATCTAAATTGACTTCTTTTGAAATCAAATATTGAACGACCTTAATATTTCCCAAACTTGCTGCCCATATTAGAATTGTTTGTTGAGCATTATCTTTTTTGTTTCGTATATCAGGATTTTCTTCTAGTAAACGTATGACGAGGGCCTCTTTTTGAATCCGTTCCTCATCAAGACGATTTTTTTTAGCAACATACTTTAATGTATTGAGAATTGTTGAGTACATTTAATTGAGAACCTTATTCATTAGATCTTATTTATAAAAAAGTAGATACATATTCCTAAGTGATTATGTAATATCATTGTGTCAATAATTAATGCATTATTTTTGTAAAAATAAGCACATGGCAGCCAGGGGGCCGACACCTTTAACTCTGGTTTTTTGTGAGGGACTACCGATTATCATCGTTATGTAACGAGGCTAATCCTTCTAAGTCATTGGCCGTACTGCGCCATAAACAACAATAACCCTCTGGCTTACCTCAAACGAACACTGCAATTCGAAGGGCTGTGGTCTTACCCGATAACGATATGCTTCAGAGGTGTAATCCATCGAAATTTTACTAGAAACTACGTGCTGTATGGCTCCCTGGGCAGGGCTCGAACCTGCGACCTAATGATTAACAGTCATCCGCTCTACCAACTGAGCTACCAGGGAATGATTGAGCCGGGATCTTAAAGGGATTCCCGGCATTTTTCAAGGGGTTTTGAGTGAAAAGTCTAAGAGTTAAGAAACTTTTCTAATCGGTCCATCGCATCAGCGAGCGTTTTCATGTCTGTTGCAAATGAAAGACGAATACAACCAGGTGTCCCAAAGGCGCTTCCTGGGACAAGTGCAACTCCGGCTTTTTCCAGCAGTGCTTCAGCAAAAGCGATGTCATCTGTAAAGCCAAGTTGAGTAATGTTATTTTGGATATTAGGGAAAAGATAAAAAGTACCATCGGCAGGAATGACTTGAACCCCTGGCATGTTGTTTAAGCGTTTAATAAGGTAGTCGTGGCGTTCATGAAACGCTTTAACCATGGTTTGTACAATACCTTGGTCACCATTCAGTGCTGCAACAGCTGCTTTTTGAGAAATAGAACAAGGGTTTGACGTAGACTGTGATTGAATGAGTTTCATGGATTTGATTAAATCTGCAGGGCCACCCGCAAAGCCAATGCGCCAACCAGTCATTGCATATGCTTTAGAGACACCGTTTAAAACCACAGTACGTGGATATAATTCAGGGCACGCATCTAAAATATTGACAAATGGTCCTGACCAAAGAATATGCTCATACATATCGTCTGTTGCAATGAGAATATTGGGATGTTTTAGTAATACATCACCAATACTTTTAAGTTCTGCATGGGTATAGGCAATGCCAGATGGATTTGAAGGACTATTTAGAAAAAGTAATTTTGTTTTAGGCGTGATGGCCGCTTCAAGCTGTTCGGCTGTGATTTTATAGCGAGCATCAATGGTTGTTTGAAGGGTTATTGGGGTAGCACCTGCAAGTAGCGCAATATCAGGATAAGAAACCCAATAAGGCGCGGGAATAATCACTTCGTCATCTGGATTTAAATAAGCTTGGCAAAGGTTAAAAATACTCTGTTTACCACCGACAGAAACAAGTATTTGGTTTGGTGTATAATCGAGGCCATTATCATTTTTGAATTTTGATATAATAGCGTCTTTAAGCTCAGGGATGCCGTCAACGGGTGTGTATTTTGTAAAGCCTGCTTCAATGGCTTTTATAGCGGCTTGTTTTATGTGGTCTGGGGTATCAAAATCAGGTTCTCCAGTACCGAGTCCAATGATATCTTGGCCTGCTCTGCGTAACTCAGCAGCTTTAGCAGAAACAGCAAGGGTTGGAGAGGGTTTAACCGGTTGTATACGTTTGGCAAGGTTTGTCATTAAATACATCTCGTTTAGATAAAAAGGGTTAAGGCTTATTTAACCTGAAATTGACTTAAATTGCATGGGATTTTTCATGAGCACACGATTTCATTTATGTTCTGAGTTTACGCCTAAGGGAGATCAGCCGCGCGCGATTAAAGGCTTGGTTGAAGGCCTTAAAGATGGACTTGCGCGTCAAGTGCTCTTAGGTGTTACAGGTTCAGGTAAAACGTATACGATTGCAGAGGTGATTCAAGCACTTGAGCGTCCTACGCTGATTATGGCGCCGAATAAAACACTTGCAGCACAACTGTATGGTGAATTTAAAGCCTTTTTTCCAGACAATGCAGTTGAGTATTTTGTGTCATATTATGATTATTATCAGCCTGAAGCGTATGTGCCATCATCTGATATGTTTATTGAGAAAGATGCTTCTATTAATGAACATATTGAACAAATGCGTCTGTCAGCAACCAAGGCCTTGCTTGAGCGAAGTGATGCGATTGTGGTTGCGAGTGTATCGGCGATTTATGGACTGGGAGACCCGGTTGCGTATTTAAATATGCTGTTGCACTTGTCTTGTGGTGAGAAAATTAATCAGCGTGATATTTTAAAGCGTTTAGCTGAAATGCAATATACGCGTAATCCAACCACTTTATCGAGAGGACAGTTTCGAGTACACGGAGATGTGATTGATATCTTTCCAGCAGACGCTGAAAAAGAAGCTGTTCGCGTACAATTATTTGATGACGAAGTAGAAAGTATCGCTATATTTGATCCATTAACGGGTGAAGTCATGAAGCGTTTGCCACGTATTACGATTTTTCCTAAAACACATTATGCAACGCCACGTGAACGTATGTTGAGTGCGATGGAGCTGATTAAGCCTGAGCTTCAAGAACGCCTTAAAGTATTGATAGCAGAAAATAAATTAGTTGAAGCACAGCGCCTTGAGCAAAGAACACGTTTTGACTTAGAAATGATGCAAGAGCTTGGATACTGTAGTGGTGTTGAAAACTATTCAAGGCATTTATCAGGACGCGCAGAAGGGGAGGCGCCATCAACGCTTTTTGATTATTTGCCAGATAATGCCTTGCTGGTGATTGATGAGTCACATGTGACAGTGCCTCAAATTGGTGGCATGTATAAAGGTGATCGCGCACGTAAAGAAACGTTAGTTGAATATGGGTTTCGTCTGCCCTCGGCACTTGATAATAGACCCCTTCAATTTGAAGAATTTGAGGCACGTTCACCACAAACGATTTATGTTTCAGCAACACCCGGACCTCGTGAAATGGATGCGGCAGATAATGTGGTAGAGCAGGTGGTGCGACCAACAGGTTTGGTTGATCCTGAAGTAGAGATTCGTCCTGTGACTAATCAGGTAGATGATTTGCTTTCTGAAATTCGCACAACCATTCAAGCAGGTGACAGAGTACTTGTGACGACATTAACCAAGCGTATGGCAGAAAATCTTACAGAATATTTGCAGGGGTATGGTATTTTGGTGCGCTATTTACATGCTGATATAGACACTGTTGAGCGGATGGAAATTATTCGTGATTTGCGATTAGGTGTGTTTGATGTACTGGTTGGGATTAATTTATTGCGTGAAGGCTTAGATATGCCAGAGGTTGCTTTGGTGGCTATTTTAGATGCGGATAAAGAAGGATTTTTACGCTCAGATAGGTCGCTTATCCAAACCATTGGACGTGCAGCAAGGCATCTTAAGGGCCGTGCTATTTTGTATGCAGATAAAATCACAGGCTCAATGCAGCGGGCACTGGATGAAACAGAGCGTAGGCGTGTCAAGCAAGAAGCATTTAACCAAGAGCACGGGATTACACCGCAAGGAATCAAAAAAGCAGTAGCGGATATTCTTGAACGTGAATGTGTGGATGAAGCAGCAGAGGTATCTAAAGAAGTATTGGACGCACCTGCTTTTGAGTCTCAAGAGAGTTTAACTAAACAAATCAATAAGCTAGAAAAAACAATGCAGAAGCATGTTAAAAACTTGGCATTTGAAGAAGCTGCTGTGGTGCGAGACCAAATGCTTGCTTTAAAACATCAGTTGTTACAGCCTAAGGCTTAAAGTATCTTTATTTTCTAGCAATGATTCTTGTCGCAATTTTATTTTTTGCTTTGATTTTTTGAAGTAATTTATCGTGGTCTTCTTTAAGATATGAGAAGAGTTCTCCTCCAAAATTTTCTTCGATGTAGCCTTGTTGTACTTTAAGGTTATTCAAAAAGGTTTGTACATATTCGAGAAACTGTGGGCTGTCATCTCGGAACGCTATCTCCTTGAATCCAGCGTTGGTTAAGGCTTGGTGATAAGTGGCTTTTGTTTCAAAAACAAGAGGGCCTGTTTGATGAACAATTTCAGCTGGATACATCCAATCAGCAATGACAAACAAGCCATTTTCTTTAAGTTGAGAATGAATTTTTTCAAATAAAGGTGCCTTATTTTTAACGTGATTTAAAACCCCTTTGCTATAAACAACATCAAATGTATTTGGTTCAAAAGGCATGTCGCCATTGTCGAGATAACATTTAAAATCAAGATGATGTGCGATTTCAGGAGGCGCATTTTTTTGAGCATACTCTGCCATCCAGGGATAAATTTCAATCCCTGAAATATCTAAGTTATATTTTTCAGCTAAGTAATAAGCGACGCCACCCATGCCGAACCCAAGATCTAAGGCTTTGATATGATTGAGCGAGATGTCAGAAAACATATTATCAATAGCAGCTATTCCACCGAGAGATATGAGATGCTTGCCATATAGTGCTTCAAATAATGCAATGTTTTGAGGTTGATAAGGGTCTTGATCTGATTTTGATGACATTTCGTTACTTATTTGGGGTGAAGAGAGGGTAGTTTAATGTGAAGTGAATGAGGATTGGAAGGATAAGTTATATTCGAGCATCGCCTTGAAAAGTACCCTTTTTTTGAGTACAATTTAATTGGGCATTAAATGGATTTAGTTTTGAATATGTATACGGTTATTCTCAGCAAAAAGGTCAAGCGGGATTTACGGAAACTTCCGCTTCATGTTGTAAGAAAGTTGACCGCGTGGGTTGAGGCAGTGTCATATGAAGGGTTGCATGAGGTTAGGAAAACACCCGGGTTTCATGATGAGCCATTGAAAGGTGTTCGAGAAGGGCAGCGTTCTATTCGATTAAGCAGAGCTTATCGTGCGATTTATGAAATTGATGAGCATAATGATATTGTGAAAATTGAGATTGTGGAGGTAAATAAGCATGAATACTAAACACTCTAAAGTAGCGCTTAAATACCTTGAATCGTTGGTTGGTGGTAAGTTAACCCTTGGAAAATTATTACTTTCTATTCGTCAGGGCGAGGCATTATCTCAAGTAGAGTTTGCAAAGCAACTTGATATTTCTCGTCAAAATTTATGTGATATTGAGCATGATCGTCGGTTTGTGAGCCCTAAAAAAGCCTCTGGATTTGCTTTGAAACTGGGTTATTCTGAAAAGCAGTTTGTACGCTTATGCTTGCAAGATTTACTTGATCGTGATGGTATTCAGCTCGAAGTTGACGTCCAAGAGGCGGCTTAATTCAAAGAGCTAGGCTCTGAACAGAACCACCATCAACTCTTATATTACTGCCGGTTATCCAGCGGGCTTCGTCAGAACATAGGTAACAAGCGAGGGAAGCAACATCTTCAGGTTGTCCCAGCGAGTGCTCTTGAAGGATGTTTCTGCAAAACTGTGCTGCAAATGCTTCTCTTGTTAAACCTTGTGCCTTTGCACCCTCATCCCAGGCAGGGGTTACAATAACACCGGGCGAGATACTATTAGCAGTAATGCCATATTGGCCGAGTTCGTTGGCAAGACTTTTAGTGATAGATAAAAGGGCTGCTTTTGTCATGGCGTAATGTGACATATGACTGCCAGGGTCGATGCCTTTTTCAGACGATAAAAATAACAGTCGACCCCATTGATTTGATTTCATGGAGGGTAAGATATGCTTTGTGAGATGAACACTACCCATGACGTTTAATTTAAACAAATGCTCCCATTCGTCTGAATTAATATTTTCAAAGGCATCAACGCGACCAATAAGACCTGCATTATTAATTAAGATATCAATTTTTCCGAAGTGTTGAATGGCTGCTTTAGCAATTTCTTGGGTGCTGGATTCAGAAGTTAAGTCGCCTGGAATAACAAAAACTCGGGTTTGATTGTTTTCTGTGATGCTTTGTTTTAGAGCGTTTAACTCATCGGGTTTGTTAGAAGTTATGGCAATGTTTGCGCCACTTTTTGCAAGTCTTTCTGCTATGGCTCGTCCGATGCCTTGGTTCGCACCGGTGATGAGCGCGGTGCGATGATTTAAATTGGTGTGCATCGTGGATAGACGCTAATTAAATACTTTAACTGCTGTGTCCAGTGGGCAGACAGCACTCGATTCATTGACTGATACGTTTTGTCCTGTCAGCGCAATGCTTTTAAACTGAAACTGAAGTTCGTTTGTATTGGTTAGTTTATACGTTACACTTTCGAAATCAACAGCAGCGCTAGTCTCGTTTGAAACATCAGTGATATAAGGGACGTCAGCAAACTCTAAATGGTCTTTACGTAATGCAATATCATGTGGTGTTGTATAAATGACTAAATCATCTATTCTGGGCGAGCAAGCGCTAAAATCAATGACGAGTCTGATATTATTGCCGTTTAGAATGCTGGTTCGAATGTCATCAAAATGCATGAGCTGTTCGGCATATACTTCTGAGCAGCTCATTAAGAGTAGGCCAAATAATATATTCTTCATAAAATAGCTCCAGTCAATGATTACAGCCAATAGACAAAAACAAATAAGAATAACCATACTACATCGACAAAATGCCAATACCAAGCGACGGCTTCAAAACCAAAATGACGCTCAGGGGTAAAATGTCCGTAAAGTGTGCGAACTAAGATAGTAATCAGCATAATGGTTCCGATGGTGACATGCAAACCATGGAAGCCTGTCAGCATAAAAAAGGTTGTACCATAGATACCTGCATCAAGGGTTAGATTCATTTCTGTATAGGCTTCGTGGTACTCATAGGCTTGTAAGCTTAAAAATAAAATACCAAGGGCGACTGTGAGTGCTAAGCCAATGTGTAACTGACGGCGTTTGTTGAGTTTAAGAGCCCAATGTGCCCAGGTGATGGTGGCACCTGAGGTTAACAAGATAAGGGTATTAATGGCGGCAAGTCCCCATGCTCCCATGGCTTCATATGCACCAACAAAGGTTTGGTTGTCAGGATTAGTTAAGAGTGGCCAAGTGAACTTAAAGTCGGGCCACAAGGTAATGTGTGAGATAGGATGAAGTGCTAAATCTCCCCCAAGCATTGGTAAGCTCCAATAACGCGAGAAAAATAGCGCGCCAAAAAAGGCTCCAAAGAAGCAGACTTCTGAAAAAATGAACCAACACATCCCCCAACGAAAGGACTTATCGACACGTAAGTCATAGAGTTCGCGCTGATTTTCATAAATCACTTGGCCAAACCAGCCAAATAACATAAAGGTAAGAAGAACGAGTCCGAGTGTAAATATATAAGGACCATACCAATCATCATGTAACCAAGATGCAGCGCCCACAAGTGTTGTGGTAAGGGCTGTTGATGCAACCAAAGGCCAATGACTTGGCTTTGGGATGTAATAGGTGCTGTGATGTGCTCCCATAATATATATTCTCCTAATTTGTAACGCGTCCGGTTACATCAAATAAGGTGTAGGCCAGTGTAATTGTTTTAATCTGGGCAGGAAGGTCTGCATCCAGATGAAATAAGAGTGGCATGTCCATGCCTTCGTGTCCTTCTAATGTTTGTTGTGCAAAACAAAAGCACTCCGTTTTTTTCAAGTATTTTGCTGCAATGCCGGGTGTAACACTTGGTATGGCTTGCACCGTCATGCGATGTTTGGTTTTATTTTCAGCATAAAAAGCCAAACGTGCAATTTCACCTGGATGCACTTTAACTTTTGTGGTTTTGGGATAAAAGTCCCAAGGAATACCTGAATTGTTTGTAGCAACAAATTCCACAAATACCTCACGATCTTTTACAACCGTGGCTTTTGATGGGTCATAGGCCACGGCTTCTGGATTGGTTTTTCCATTAATACCTAGATTTTTACAGAGACTATTGTAAATTGGAACTAAAAGAAAACCAAAGCCAAACATACCAATTGCCAAAGCAGTCAAAAGCACTGGTAATTTTATTTTCTTTTTCATCAGTACGCCGCCTTATTATTTAATCTCTGGCGGGGTCGTGAAGCTGTGATAGGGTGGAGGCGAAGATAGCGTCCATTCAAGGCTTGTGCCACCTTCCCAAACTTGACCATTCACCTTTTTTCCAGCTCGAATGGTGTGAATCACGTTATATAAAAACAACAGTTGTGATAATCCAAACATAAAGGCACCAATGGAGACCACGACATTGAAGTTGGTAAATTGTAATGCGTAATCTGGGATACGACGTGGCATGCCAGCAAGCCCTAAGAAGTGCATAGGGAAAAACGCAATATTGACCGAAATAACAGAAAGCCAGAAGTGCCAGCGCCCCATACATTCGTTATACATACGACCACACCATTTTGGAAGCCAGTAATAAGTCCCTGAGAAGAGTGCAAAAATAACACCTGGCACTAAGACATAGTGAAAATGTCCGACCACAAAATAGGTGTCTTGGTACTGATAATCAGCAGGAACCAAAGCAAGCATGATTCCTGTGAAGCCGCCAATGGTAAATAAGAATACGAAGGCTACGGCAAAGAGCATTGGGGTTTCAAATGTCATTGCACCTTTGAACATGGTTCCTACCCAGTTAAAGACTTTGATACCAGTAGGGACTGCAATGAGCATGGTTGCATACATGAAGAATAGCTCGGCACCTAAGGGGATACCTGTGGTAAACATATGATGCGCCCAAACAATAAAGGATAAAACAGCAATACTGATTGTTGCATACACCATAAAGTGGTAACCAAATAAAGCTTTGCGGCTAAAGGTTGGAATCACTTCAGAAATCACGCCAAAAGCAGGTAACACCAAAACATAGACTTCGGGGTGTCCAAAAAACCAGAAGATGTGTTGAAATAAGATAGGGTCACCACCACCAGCTGCTTCAAAAAAGCTGGTACCAAAGTGTCGGTCGGCAAGCATCATCGTCACAGCGCCTGCCAAAACGGGCATGATAGCAATGAGTAAAAAAGCAGTAATGAGCCAGGTCCAAACAAACATCGGCATTTTCATTAAGGTCATGCCAGGCGCGCGCATATTTAAAATGGTCGCGATAATATTAATTGAGCCCATAATAGATGAGATGCCAAGCATATGGACTGCAAAAATCATAAAGTCGGTGCTGGGAGGTGCATATTTAGTAGAGAGTGGCGCATACATAGTCCAGCCAAAGTTGGGTCCGCCACCGGCATGAAAAAGCGTTGAAAAGAGCAAGGTAAAGGCAAAAGGTAAAATCCAAAAACTCCAGTTATTGAGTCTTGGGAGTGCCATATCAGGTGCGCCAATCATCATGGGAACCTGCCAATTGGCCATACCTACAAAAGCAGGCATCACAACGCCGAAAAGCATTACAAGTCCATGCATTGTGGTCATTTGGTTGAAAAAATTAGGATCAACCAAGCGGTGTCCGGGTTGAAATAATTCAACTCGAATCAGTAAGGCCATAGCCCCTGCGACAAAAAAGCTGAGCATCGCAATCCAAAGATAAAGTGTGCCGATATCTTTGTGGTTGGTGGTAAAAACCCAGCGTTTAATAAAGCCAAAAACACCACGTTTTTGCTCGGGGCCATGGTCGTCGTCGTGACCTTCATGGATATCATGAAGGGATTCAGGTGTTGTTGTACTGTGACTCATTGTAAACCTCCGGCTTGTGCTTTTTTCACCTGCGTTGCGGGTTGCTCTAGTTCTTGACGAACTTTGGCAACATCGGCGGGTTGCACGTTTTCATCTGTATTGTTACCCCAGGCATTACGCTCGTAAGTCGCAATGGCTGCAATGTCTTCGTTTGTTAGTTGCATGCGATAAGGCTGCATAGCTGTCCCTGGCACACCATTTAAAATGATATCAATATGTCTTGATATTGGGTGTCCTACGGCAACGGAGCTGCCTTTGAGTGCTGGATAGAGCGGGGGAATGCCCGTACCATCTGCTTGATGACAAGCGCTGCAAAGGATGTCATATTTCTTCTTACCCTCAGTCATAAGGGTTTCCCGGGTTAACACGGATTGCTCTGGTTGTATCAGGTTGAGCGATTTTTCTGTGAGTTCTAGCGCAGATTTAGACTGTGTTTTAACCCACTTATCAAATATTTCATCAGTAACGGCATGAACTTCGATGGGCATGAAGGCATGGTTAACACCGCAAAGCTCTGCACATTGCCCACGATAGATGCCAGGCTTTTCAATGCGTGCCCAGGCTTCATGCATAAAGCCTGGAATGGCGTCGCGTTTCACACCTAGCTCTGGCACCCACCATGAGTGAATCACATCGTTTGAAGTCACAAGAAAACGTATTTTTTTGTTAATCGGAACAACAAGTGGCTTATCTACTTCAAGTAGATACCAAGGGTTTTTCGCTTCTTTATTTTGAATTTGAGCATAGGGTGTTGATAAAACACTAAAGTAGCTAATGCCTTGGTCTAGATATTGATATTGCCACTTCCATTGATAACCGACCACTTTGATGGTCACATCAGCTTCAGAGCTATCCTCAAGGTCGATAAGAACACGTGTTGCCGGAATGGCAAGTGCGACTAAAATAATAAAGGGAATGACAGACCAGATAATTTCGAGGCGTGTGTTATCGTGAAATGATGCAGGCGTATACCCTCGAGATTTTCGATGATGGATAAGAGCGTAAATCATAACACCAAAAACGACAACGCCAATGCCTGCACAGACCCACATGGCAATCATATGCAATGAATAGATGTCTTTGCTGATGGGGGTGACCCCTTGGTACATATTTAATTGCCACGGGTCAGGTGCTGTTTCTGCTGCAGAAACAGTTCCTGTGAGCATCATGAGTAGAGTGCTGATGATGATTTGTTTAATGGCGTTTAGTCGCTTTAACATCCTCGTTCCTTAGTTTATCTAATCTAATTTTTTCTGCGTTTAAAAGTTGTGTGATTTACCAAAGTGTGTAATTCCCTTTGGAGTCAGACTCGCTAATAATGTATTTAACAGCTTCTATGACATCATGAGTAGAACATTGCTTGCATGCACCTTTAGGATGATGTTCTCCATTCATCGTGCTCTGTACGAGTATGTCTACGTTTTTTGAAATAAGAGGCTTCCAAGCAGTTTTGTCTCCCAATTTCGGAGCACCTAAATTACCCGTGTTATGGCATGCACTACATTTTTCTTCATAGATAGCTTTGCCTGTTTTAGGCTTTGCTGTTAGCTTTTGGGCCTCTACATCGAGCCACTGTGAGCGTGATAGCGACGCATTTAAAATGTAATCTACAGCCGACATAATATCGTTTTCGGAACAAGTGACACAAGCACCTTTAGGAGGCATGCTGTTGTAACCGTCGATGGCATTTTTATAAAGTGCTTTTAAGCCTCCGTCTTTAAGGCGCATGGTCCAGTTTGGGCCATTCCCGATTCGGGGTGCAGTCATTTCACCATTCTGATGGCAGATGGTGCAGGCATGTAAATACACTTGCCTACCGCGCGCAAGGCTTGGCGGGTTGTCTGATGGAGGTAAGCCTAAGGGCTCTTCGCTGACAACCGTTTTGATGTAAGTTGCCATGGCAAGGTGATCAGCATTGGTTAAGTAACGCAAGCTATTATGATTGACTTCAGCCATAGGGCCTGAGACGGGGCCTGCGCCATTAATGAGTTCGCTCTTTGCAAAGACATCTACTACTTCCTGATGTGTTGCTGTTTCAAGTCCATATTTGGTGATATTAGGTGCCCAATAGCCATCAATAAAGGTACCGGTGAGATAATATTTATCTTTAGGCGCACCGAGCGGATTTAAGGGGGTGTGGCACATGCTGCAGTGTCCTAATCCATCAACAATGTATTGGCCTCGGTTCCATTCATCAGATTGAGTAGGATCAGGTTTATAGGCTTCTCTTGGATAGAAAAACAACATATCCCAACCATATAATGCAAATCGTGCGCCAGGAACGTTAAAGGGAAAAGGAAGCGCTGTGTTTTTGCGCTCGACAGCTGGAATATTCATGAAGTAGGTGTATAAGTCACGCGCATCTTCATCTGTCATATTAGCAAAATAAAGGTAAGGAAACACAGGGAAGTAAGGCTGCTTTTTGGGATTTTTTCCTTCTTTTAGTGCGCGGATAAAGTCGGCCTCGGTCCATGAGCCAATACCGGTTTTAACATCAGGTGTAATATTAGGACTATAGAATGTGCCAAAAGGGGTTGCGATGGATAAACCACCTGCAAAAGGTTTGCCACCTTCGCTGACATTGGTGTGACAAGCCATACAGTCGCCCATTTTTGCTAAATACTCACCTCTTTTAATTTGGGCAGCTTTCACGCCTTCGGCAGGTTTTGTTGCAGGGTAGTCAGCGTAATAGCCATCGTTTAATTTAAGCGCCTCAGCATGCAGGGGCAATTGGAGTGCGAAAGTAAAGGTGACAAGCAAGATAAATTTATTTTTATAAAAAGAGCTCACGCTCCCTCCTATTATATTCTTAATATTCTAATTTAAATCAGTGTTCACAAAAATATCGTCGCCATCCACGCGAGTTGGATAAACATGTAATGGTTTGGGGCAAGAAGCTTTTGCAAGCAAAGGTCCGACAATAGGTGGCCAGGGCGACCAAGATACAACGGCCCCAGTATCGAGGTCAAATGTACTTTTGTGAAAGGGACAAACCAGCTCGCATTGCTCGGTGATTTTTGCTTTTTTTAAGGGTAGCTTTAAGTGCGGACATTGTGCTTGCACGGCATGTGCTTTATCTTCGTGCCAAATGAACAAAAGCTTGTGGTCATTAAGGGTTAAATTGATGCGTTCGGCATCTTGTAGTGCTTTTAAAGCGACCGCTTTCTCCCATGCCATGGCATGTATCCTTTGATAGGTTGTAAAAAGAGTAGACGCGATCATAACAGTGCTACGCGTTTTCTGCTAGAGGCTTTTACATGCTTTGCTTGCGCTTCGGGTTAACTTCATCTATGTTAGAGGAATCCATATTTGAGGAATAATAAAAGATGCTGGCACGTTGGTTGACTTTGATGTGTGTCATCTGTCTCGTTTCGGGCTGTCCTGCGGTGAGAAAAAACATCCCGCCTCAGTTAATTGAGCCTCAACAACTTCATCCTGTAACACAAGTACGACCCGTGCCGGCTTTTACGCAAGTGTATATTCAAGGTCCATTTAATGTGCGCTTAAAAACAAACAAACATCAAAAGCCAAGCCTCAAGCTTTATGGCGACAATGTTGATTTAACCCACATTCAGACTTATGTGAAACAGGGCGTGTTATACGTTTCTGTTGGGCCTAAAAAAGGACATATTGGGAAGCACCGTTTGCGAATGGGGCAAGTTAAATTAGATATTAATGTTCCTCATCTACACGGTTTTGTTTACAGGGGAGAAGGGGATATCACGGCGCACAATATTCACGCAAGCCCATTGAACCTTTGGATTATGAATTCAAAACAGTCAACCTGGGATGGGTCGATAAATTTACGACGTTTAGTGGTATCAGGAAGCGGTACAACTAAAATAACAGGCATTCATAGTGAAGATTTACGCGTTACTTTAGTGGGTTCGCCCAAAGTGGAGCTAAAAGGGAAGGCGAATTTAAGGCGCTTAAACATGGATGGTAAGGGAGAGCTTTCTTTCCATTGGGTTAAAAGTACAGATTTGATTGTTCGACTAGCAGGGGCGTCACGACTCATGCTTGCAGGGACTGTCAACCGGTTAGATGGTGTGTTTTCAGGTAAGTCACATTTTGATGGACGTTATTTGCGCGTTAAAGAAGCTTTCGTGAAAACCAATGATGAAGCTGTTTCTGATATTGCGGTGGTTGATATACAACATACCTTGGCGCGTGATAAGAGTGATATCTATTATTATAATTTACCTTTGTTTAGATCTGATTTTATGGCGCGAAACGGGGCAGTCTTAGATATGCGACCAGAAGACCTTATTTTGCTTCAAAATGATACGGCCTATGACCATTAGACTTTAATCAAGTTTGTCTTTTAGAAACGCGGGGATACGCTCCTCTAACCAATACCTTGGTCTTCCTGGTATTTTGCCACTGATAAATCCGACGTGGCCACCGTTGGCACTGAGTTCAAAAGTAATGTGTGATGACAGTTCAGTTGTTGTTGGTAACGCTTTAGGTGTCATGAAAGGATCATCTGATGCATGTATGATTAAAGTGGGGGTCTCAATTTTTTTTAAAAATTGACGCGAGCTAGATTCACGATAGTAGGTTTCTGCATTGGCAAACCCATGTAACGGTGCTGTTATTTGTTCATCAAACTTAGAAAAAGAGTCAAGTGATTCGAGATTGTGAACATATGATGCCATGGTATGAGGGTATTTTTTAAGTTTACGTTTAAACATGACACGCAGACTATTAAGCATGTACCGTTGATAAATACGAGGGAATCCTTGGTTTATGTGTTCAACAAGAAGACGCAGGTCAAATGGCGCTGAAATGGCAACGGATGTATGAATGAATGATTGAGCGCCTTGTTCTCCGAGCCATTTTAGTAAAACGTTTCCACCAAGAGACACACCAACTACCGCCTTTTTTGTATGGGGCTCGCGTATATTTAATGTTTTGAGTAAGTGATGAAGATCACCTGTCTCTCCGGAGTGATAGGTTCGAGCTAAACGATTAGGCTCTTTACTTGCGCCACGGAAATGCATAAAAACAGCTCGCCAACCATGGCGGTTATAGGCTGCAAGTTGTCCAGCAACATATGAAGAATCAAGGTTTCCGCCAAGACCATGTAAGAGAATAACCAAGGGGCTATTTATATTAAGATGATGCGTCGCCCAAGCTAAATCCACAAAATCTCCATCTGGGAGCTCTAGGCGCTCGATGCGGTTAATAGGGGCTTTTTTGCGAAGCGTTAAGCTGCGAAAGATGGTTTGTGCATGCGCATTGGAAAGCCACCAGGCGGGTTTAAATGAGCTGTCAATGTGCATAGGGATTGTTTTTGTGTTTAAAGTGGAACTATTTTAACACATCAAGGACATTACAAAAACAATTGTTAGGCGAGAGAAAGACGCTCCTTTTTAAGGGCTATTAATGCAATCAATGATGGTTTGAATATCGCCATCGAGAGGGATGGCATGTGCTGAGTGGTCAAGCCAATGCGTCGTGCAATGGCTGCTGGACTCAAATTGCTTGATAACATGAGGGGAATCAACCACATCATCATGCGATCCTAAAAAAAGGTCGACTTGACAGCTAGGAAGGATAAATTGCGTTTTTTCGATGAGCGTGAATAATTCAACGAGCGTTTTAAGAGGGAGTTTTTTGTAAGCAAGTTCTTCATGTCCATGGGTAAATAAATTACCAGCATGATTCTTGATTTGTTTTATCCCGCAGGCATGTAGTAGGCGAGCTGCAGTTTTTGCAAGACGCATGTTAAAGCGAAGCTTTAGTGCGGGCGCAAGGAGGTAGAGATGTTGTATGGGAAATTGGTGTGCGAGATGACAAGCAAGTACGCCTCCTAGCGAGAGACCAATCACTTCAACCGTTTTGTATTGCTCAATCAGTGGTTTGCAAGCGGCAACTGCTGCAGAAAGCCATTGATCATGCGTGGCACTTGTGAAGGCTGCGATATTTTCAGCATGTCCCGGAAGTGTTGGACAAACCAGAGCGTCGTAGTTATTAAGAGCAGGCCAAATGGCGCGGTAGACAGCAGGAGAAGATGAAAATCCGTGTAGTAGGAGCAATGCGCGTTCGTTGCCTCCGTTACGTTTATCAATCGGGGCTAGGCGTCCAATATCTGATTCAAGTAAGGGACGTATAGCTTGGCCACGCCACATGTATTGAAAATCGTCTATATTAATCATACATCACCCCTCCAAACCGTTGACAGTTAGGCTTAAGCTATGCGATATTTACGCCGCGAGGTTGGACTTGCTATGTGTCATTCCACTGGGTCAATTGGCGACACACTGATTGGCCCTTTTTATATTTTTATTCATCCCTATTCTTAAGTGTAGCGGATTTTTTGTGTTCCAAAAAACGTAATTTCACTTTCTTACAAAAATCTTTTATCTCTTTTATGTGCTTGGTGTGTATCTGTTCTTTTTTTTATAGGTGATGCGTTTGAGTTTGGCGGGGCGTGAGGGGTGGAACATGCGATGAGGCTTATTATTCCTAAAAAACAGAGTGCAAATGAAACCTTTTTCATGATCTTTCCTATTTGTTTTTTATGAGCCTTGTAAGAAAGCGTAACATGATTGAGTAAATTATTTGGATTTTATTGTTAGTTTTTCTTTTTTTCGGGACTGGTTGTGTCTGGATGGGCATTTTCTTTAGGGATATAGAGTGTTGTCGGTGTTATGCCTGGAAAGAAAGCAAGCCATTTGATATTTGCGTTGGGTTTTGTACTGGGTGATAGGAAATATTCAGTAGGGTTTGTAAAGCAAGAAAAAAAAGCTGTAGCGCTAGATGCATAAGCAATATTTTTTTTGGTCGTTGCATCGTCATCGTCTGGAGATTTCATAGGGTCATTGAAGTGGTATGGGAGGACTAAAACGAGTAGATTACGCAACCTACTCGTTTTGGGCTGAGATGGGATTACTCTTCAGTAATCAGCACGCTCTCTGCTTGAAGACCTTTAGGTCCTTCTGTTACAGCGAACTCAACACGTTGGTTTTCATACAGTGTTTTGCGGCCTGCTTCACTGATAATTGATCTAAAGTGAACAAAAACGTCATCTTGACCACTATCACGGCTAATAAAGCCATACCCTTTTTCATCATTAAACCACTTTACGTGGCCAGTTTCTTTTGCTGACATGTTTCCTTTCCAATATTAAATGAGAACCATACTTGTGCGATGCAACAAGCCCCAAGAGTATAACGAGCTTTTTTAGGAATGGCGAGGCGTTCTCATGCAAATAAAGTGAAAAATAGGTTCATTTATCAAGTAGTTGCTGGATACTTTTTTCAATTTGTGCGGGGGTTGTTAAGGGTAAAAATTGTTTTAAAACATCGCCGTTGCGGGAGATTAAAATTTTAGTGAAATTCCAAGGAATAAAAATCCAAGGTTTTTTTTGAATATGTTGCGCTAAATAAGCATACAGAGGAGACTGATGAGGGCCTTTGACATTTATTTTTTCAAATAAGGGAAACGTAATGTTAAAGCAGCTCTCGGTAAATTGTTGAATGGCTTTAGCATCCCCTGATTCTTGATGTAAAAATTGATTGCAGGGGAAACCAAGTACTTGGACACCGAGCTCTTTGTAGTCACGATAAAATTGTTCAAGTGCTTTGTATTGGGAGGTAAAGCCGCAACGACTCGCAACATTTACAATGAGTAAAATATCTCCTTGATAAGGCGCGAGCGTTGTTTTGGTGCCATCTAATGTTTTAAGCGGAATATCATAGAGTGCTTTCATGTTTCAATGCCATGATGTCTTAAAAAAGCATCTGTTGTGGGCGCGCGTCCTCGGAAAGTCTTGAAAAAGTCAGCGGCTTTCATTGAGCTGCCCACTTCGAGAATTTGGGTTAAAAAATCTTGTCCGGTTTGAGGATTAAAAATACCCTCATCTTCAAAGCGTGAAAAAGCGTCACTTGAAAGCACTTCAGCCCATAAGTAACTGTAGTATCCTGCTGCGTATCCACCTGCAAACAGATGTGAAAAGCTTTGGGCAAAGCGATTATAGGAGGCTGTTGGTAGGACTTGTGTTGTTTCCCGAACTAATTTTATCGTGTCGTTAAGCCAAGCGGGATTATCACCTGGATAAGCTTCATGCAGCAGAAAATCAAACCAGGCAAACTCGAGTTGCCTAATTAAATGTAGGCCTGCTTGAAATTGTTTGGATGCCAGTAAGGCATCAAATAAGGTTTGAGGCAGTGCTTCACCTGTTTCAACATGCTGTGAAAGTTGTTTAAGTGCGTCTTTATCCCAGCAAAAGTTTTCGAAAAACTGACTGGGTAGTTCAACGGCGTCCCATTCAACGCCTTGAATCCCTGAAGCGCTTAAATAATCGACTTGTGTTAAGACATGGTGCAAGCAGTGTCCGAGTTCATGAAAAAGTGTAATGACTTCATCATGTGAGAGGGTTGGCACATTGTATGATGCTGATTTTGCAAAATTACACGTTAAAAAAGCAATCGGGGGTTGAATGCTGCCATCAATTCGTTTTCGACGACTTTGTGCATCATCCATCCAGGCACCACCCCGTTTATTGGGGCGCGCAAATAAGTCCATGTATAAATAACCACGAAGTTGTTGTTGATTATCATGAATTTCGTAGCAAGTGACATCGGGGTGCCAAGTATCAACGGAGGCAGTAATATCTTTAAGTTGCATACCATAAAGCGTTTTAATGATATTAAAAATGCCTTTCATCACATGTGGGAGCGGAAAATAAGGCCTAAGGGCTTCGTCGTTTAGAGCGTATTCAGCTTCTTTTCTCTTTTGAGACACATAGGCAACATCCCAGGGTTGTAGTTCTGAGATATTGCAGTGTTTTTCTGCAAAAACTTTCAGTGCTTTGACCTCTGTTTTGGCTTGGGGGAGCACTTGCCTAACAAGGGTATTAATAAAGTCAAAAATGTCAGCGGGTGTATCTGCCATTTTAGGGGCAATAGACAATTCTGCATAGGAGTCGAAATCGAGAAGATGTGCTTTTTCATCGCGCAAGGCTAAAATTTCTTGAATGAGGACGGTGTTATCAAATTCACCGGCATGAGGGCCTTGGTCTGAAGCACGTGTAACGTAAGCTTCATAAAGTGTTTCGCGGAGCTTTCGGTCATCGGCATAAGTAGCTACAGCTAAGTAGCAAGGGATTTCAAGATTTAAGATAAAACCTTCTTGTTTTGCTTTTTTAGCGCGTTCGCGAGCACTTAAAATAGCATGCTCTGGCATGCCAGCTAAGCGTTTTTCATCAGTAACAGGGAGTGTATATGCTTCAACAGCATCGAGTATATTTGTTTCAAACTGGTTCGATAGCTCGGCAAGACGCGTGCTAATCGCTTCAAAGCGTTTTTGTTTTTCAGGAGCTAAGGCAACCCCTGCGAGTTTAAAGTTACGTAGGGTATCTGCCATAATTTTTTGTTGTGTTGAATTAAGCGTACTTGTATTGATTGAAGCTAAGGCTTGATAGAGCGCTTGATTATGAGAGATGGATGCTTCATAGGCAGATAACATAGGTAAACATGCTTTATAGGCTTCACGTAATTCAGGCGAATTCATAACGGAATGCAAGTGCGAAAGGGGTGACCAGCGTTTGGATAACTCATCATCTAAGTCATCTAAGGGATGCATGAGGTTATCCCAGGTGAAGGTTTGATTTGCCTTGAGCAAGGCATCGATCTTTTTTTTATTTGTTTCGAGTAAGGCTTCAAATGTTTTTGGAAAAGTTGCGGCATCAAAGCTTGAAAAATGGGGGAGTTGGTTTGTCATGAGTCATCTATAAAAAATGTTTATTGTCCAAGTATACAGAAATTGGTGCTCTTTTGTATTTATCGGTATCATGCGCAAAAGATTTTTAATGATGAGTTTACATGCGTTCGGTTAAAGCAAAACTTTTTTTGCAGTACACTTTGCCTAAGAAAGCACTGACAGTGTTTGGTGGCTTACTTGCGAATGTTAAAGTTGTTTGGGTTAAAAATTATTTAATTCGTTACTTTCTGAAAAATCATGATGTGAACATGCAAGAAGCAATTCACGAATCAATAGAAGCATATATTAGTTTTAATGATTTTTTTACAAGGCATCTAAAGTCAGGTTTAAGGCCTATTGCTGCAACAGATATCGTTTCTCCTGTTGATGGGTTTGTGAGTGAGTTCGGGCGTATTGAAAAAGGGCAGCTGTTACAGGCAAAAGGGAAGTATTATTCAGTACAAGATTTATTGGCTGTAGATAAAGCACAAAGCGATGTATTTGAAGCGGGTTCGTTTGCCACACTTTACTTATCACCTAAAGATTATCATCGGGTGCATATGCCACTTGCAGGTCAACTTCAACAGATGACGCATGTGCCTGGCACCTTATTTTCGGTGCAACCGGCAACAACACGACATATTCCTAAGCTTTTTGCGAGAAATGAGCGATTAGTTCTTTTATTTGAAACCGAACTGGGGCCTGTTGCAGTTGTGTTTGTTGGCGCAACGGTTGTGGGTGCAATTGGGACTTGTTGGCAGGGGGACTTGCCAAGACCACGAGATATTAAATCTTATGATGATGACGTACTGCAGTGGTCTGATGCCCAAAAAACGCTTAAAAAAGCGGATGAGCTTGGGTATTTTAAGTTAGGCTCAACAGTCATTTTATTATTTGCAGCGAACGTGAATTGGACACCAGCCCTTAAAGCTGGAATGAGTATTCGACTGGGAGCAGCCCTTGGGGATGTGCTGGGAAATTCTATCAAAGAACAATAAGGATGAGTCATGCGAATTGTTAGTATTAAAGGTCGTGAAATTTTAGATTCTCGCGGGAATCCAACGGTTGAAGCAGATGTGGTATTAGATAGTGGTGCAATGGGGCGTGCGAGTGTGCCTTCAGGTGCATCAACAGGTCAGCTTGAGGCTTGTGAGCTTCGAGATGGGGATAAAGCGCGCTTTGCTGGCAAAGGTGTTTTAAAAGCTGTCGAATGCATTAATCAAGATATCCAGCATGCGCTTCAACAAATGTCAGTTGAAGACCAAGCAGCTTTGGATACACGTTTGCGTGAGTTAGATGGCACAGAAAATAAATCGCGCTTAGGTGCTAATGCTATTTTGGCAGTTTCACTTGCGGCGGCTCGTGCTGCAGCAAACGCAGAAGAAAAACCACTGTTTGAAGCATTGAATCGGGCAGAAACCATGACATTACCTGTGCCCATGATGAATGTATTAAATGGTGGGGCACATGCAGATAATAATGTTGATATCCAAGAATTTATGATTATGCCTGTGGGCGCTAAAGATTTTCCTATGGCGCTTCAAATGGGTGCTGAAATTTTCCAAGTTTTAAAAACAGTTTTAAGGAAAAAAGGGCTTAATACGGCAGTTGGCGATGAAGGCGGTTTTGCACCTAATTTAAGTTCTAATAGAGAAGCCCTCGATCTGCTTTCTGAGGCAGTTGAACAAGCAGGCTATAACTTGAAAGAAGATATTGTTTTTGCATTGGATGTTGCGGCATCTGAGTTATTTTCTGAGGGTGCATATCATTTGGCTTCAGAAAATTTGACCTTAACGAGTCAAGACCTGGTGGGATATTATGCGACGCTTTTGGAGCATTATCCGATTGTGAGCATTGAAGATGGTTTAGATGAAGGGGATTGGGACGGCTGGAAGTACATGACAGATACGCTAGGAGGTATGGTACAACTGGTTGGAGATGATTTGTTTGTAACAAATCCTCGTATATTAGCCCGGGGTATTGAGACCAATGTTGCGAATGCTGTTTTAATCAAGCCTAACCAAATAGGGACACTTACAGAAACGCGCGAAACGATTCGGCTTGCAAAAGCACACGGGTATCACTGCGTATTATCACATCGGTCAGGTGAAACAGAAGATACATTTATTGCGGATTTAGCCGTAGCAACAGGAGCCGGTCAAATTAAAACAGGCTCGTTGTGTCGAACAGATAGGATTGCTAAATATAATCAGTTACTGCGAATTTATGAGATGCATGCATTACCTTATGCAACACCATTTAAATGAGGAGCTAGAAGATGAAAGATAAACTTCATTTAGGGCAAGCCTTTATTTTAGTTGTGACTAGTTTTGTCTTGTCTACATCATTGTATTTGCAATATATTGAAGCGCTTGACCCGTGTCCGCTATGTTTGATGCAGCGTGGCATAACGATGTTTATTTTTTGTTTTACGTTGATGACTTTTTTTGTGTTTAACGTGTTTAGGCGATGCATCATCATTGGCATTCAGCTTTTTTTTGCAATGGCAGGGGCTTTTTTTGCATTAAGACAGCTTTGGCTGCAGTCTTTGCCTGTGGCAGATACAGGTATGTGTATGCCAGGTGTTGAAATGCTGATTCATAAACTGCCTTGGCATGAGGTTTTACAGGCTTTTGTTTGGGGGGGCTCAACAGGGTGTGGTGAGATAACGTGGACTTTTGAGGGATTGTCCATGGCTGCATGGTCTTTTATGTATTTTAGTTTAATAGGGATTTTGAGCGTATTTTTTTTGGTAGGGCTCATTCGAAATGAACGCGTTTAAAACAGAAATTATTGCAAGGCATCAACATACGCGGGCTCGTGTTGTTCGTGTAACAACTCCCCATGGTGATTTTATAACGCCTGTTTTTATGCCGGTTGGTACGCGCGCGGGCGTGAATAATATGATGCCACAAGAGTTACAAGAGGCGGACAGTCAAATTATTTTAGGGGGCAATACGTATCATATGTTGTGTGCGCCGGGTATGGCTGTGATAGAGGCGGCAGGAGGCATGCACCGCTTTATGGGTTGGGATGCTCCTATGCTGACAGATAGTGGTGGTTTTCAAGTCTTTAGCCTGTCTAAAAATCAAGAGCTTTGTCGTATTGACGATGAAGGCGCACATTTTGTTTTGCCAAATTCAGATGTAACTATTCATATGACGCCTGAGATGTCGCTTGAAACTCAAAAAATCATTGGGGCTGATATTATTATGGCGTTTGATCAATGCACGCCAGATAGCTGCAGTGAGGATGAAGTGGCTTTTATCATGCAACGAACGCATCGTTGGCTCGCGCAATCGATTGCATATCATCAAGCACATCCGACTTCCCGCTATGGGCACAAGCAAGCCTTGTTTGGAATTATTCAAGGCGGGATATACCCTGAATTTCGTCGTAAAAGTGCCGAGTATGTTGCTAAAATGCCGGTAGATGGTGTTGCGCTTGGGGGCGAGACAATTGGGTTTGATATGGAGAAAACGGTCGAGGTGATTCGTTGGGTTTATGCTTTGCTGCCTGAAGATAAACCACGTTATACCATGGGAGTTGGCATGTCACCACAAGACTTGTTGGATGTGGTGGCCGAAGGCATTGATATGTTTGATTGTGTAGCACCTACGCGAAACGCCCGTCATGGCGCATTATATTGCGGTGAACTGGTGCGAAAAGGCAATTGGTTTGCCTTTGAAAGTGAGCATGCGCAAGCACGGATTCAAATTAAAAAGGCATGTTTTTCTGATGACCTGCGGCCGGTGATGCCAGGATGTGAATGTTATACCTGTGCACATCATTCACGTGCCTTTATGCATCATTTATTTAAGCAAAAAGCACCTGCTTTTTCAGCGCTTGCAAGCATTCATAATGTGCATGTGCTTCATAAAGTATGCAGCGAGATGCGTGCGTTGATTTTGTCGGAAGTTGCAGAATGAAATTAATAAAAAATATAGATGAGGCGCAAATTTTACTTGATGCGGGTAAAGTCATCGCTTATCCGACTGAGGCAGTGTACGGCCTTGGTTGTGATATTTGGAATGAAAAAGCTGTTTTGCATTTGTTAGCTTTGAAAAATCGTCCGAAAGAAAAAGGTTTAATTATACTGATTTCAAGCTGGGCGCAATTGTGGCCATTAGTTGATATGAGTCATGTTTCTGATACACGTCTTAAGGCTGTAAAAGAGACTTGGCCTGGGCCTGTTACGTGGGTTTTTCCAAAATCAGAAGCAGTACCTGCTTGGATAAGTGGCACACATGATGGTATTGCAATCCGGATGACAAAGCACTCTGTTGCACATGCTTTATGTCAAAATGGCCCCATTGTTTCAACGAGCGCTAATCTTTCAGGTGGGCTTCCCGCGCGTGATGTGGATACTTTACGTCGCTTATTTCCTGAAGGGCTTTTAGGGGTTGTGGCAGGTGAGTTGGGAGGAAATTTTGCAGTGAGTGAAATATATAATATATTAGACGGTTCTAGCCTCAGAAAGTGATGAAAAATTAATTTTTATGTATAAAATTATACCAATTTAAGATTGTTTATGGTATGATGGGCGCTGTATTGTGTGCAGCTTTAGATTTTAGAGGAATACGATGAAGCAAAAAAAACATGCATTAACACTATTTAGCTTAACCATGATCACCGTGGGTTCGGTTGATAGTATTCGAAATTTGCCGGCAACAGCCCTCTTTGGGAGTCAGCTTATCGCGTTTTTTATTTTGGGTGCGATTTGTTTTTTGGTACCGACCGCTTTAGTTTCAGCTGAACTGGCTTCTGCCTGGCCCAAACAAGGTGGTGTTTATGTATGGGTTAAAGAAGCATTTGGGCAACGTGCAGGTTTTTTAGCGATTTGGCTGCAGTGGATTGAAAATGTGATTTGGTATCCAACTATTTTGTCATTTGTAGCAGGCACCGTGGGTTATTTAATTAATCCAGAGCTTGCCTCTAACCCATATTTTTTGTGGAGTGTTGTGGTTGCCTCGTTTTGGGGGGTGACGCTCATTAACTTGAGGGGTATGCACTCGTCTGCATTTTTTAGTAACTTATGTGCCTTGTCAGGTCTTATTTTACCCATGGGATTTATCATTGGATTGGGTGCTCTGTGGGTCTCTGGTGGAAATCCCATTCAAATTCAGTTTGATTTACCAAGTATTTTGCCGCATTGGCATGATCATGCTATGTGGGTCTCGTTGACGGCAATTATGCTTTCTTTTTGTGGAATTGAGATTGCAACCGTACATGCAAATGATGTCGATAATCCGCAACGCACTTTTCCAAAAGCATTGGTTTATTCAGTGGGTATTATTCTAGTCACGTTAATTTTGGGTTCACTTGCTATTGCTGTGGTATTACCGCAGTCTGATATTAATTTGGTGGCAGGTATTATGCAGGCTTTTGATGCATTTTTTGCGCAGTATCACTTGCTTTGGTTAATGCCTGTGATTGCTGTGATGCTCGTGATGGGCGGTTTAGGTGGGGTTAGCAACTGGATCATTGCACCGACTAAAGGGCTTCTTGTAGCAGCAAAAGATGGTAATTTGCCGGCATTCTTTCAACGTGAGAATAAAGCAGGTGCACCTGTTGTGTTGCTGATAGGGCAGGCTATTCTGGTAACCGTGCTGTCTACTTTATTCTTGTTTATGCCAAGTGTTAATGGTTCTTATTGGTTGCTTACAGCGCTTGCAGCGCAGCTTTATATGCTGATGTATTTGATGATGTTTTTAGCAGCTATTGCGCTTCGTATTAAAGCGCCTCACAAAACAGGGTCGTTTAGAGTGCCAGGTGGGATGCCAGGGCTTTTGTTTGTATCAGGACTCGGTTTGGTTGGTGTATTAACAACACTTGGGGTTAGTTTTATGCCGCCAGAAGGGATTGATGTCGGTGGTATTATGCGTTACGAAATCACGTTAATCACAGGGTTGATTGCGATGGCTGTGCCGCCATTGGTTTGGTCTTGGATTCAAGAAAAAAGACAAACACACAAGCAACGTTTTTCAGTTGCAGCTGGGTGAATCAACAGATGCTTCTTCTTTGTCGAGTTGTCGCAGAAGGTCTGTAACACTTTGTATCGGGGATACTGGCGTGTTGTTGTGTCTCCGCCCAAATAATCCATTAGGTGATGCAGAGCTGCCTCGGCGCCATTGATTGCCTTGATAGCTTTTGAGGAAGCAGACTTCATCATCTATATCTAATAGGTCATCGTCTTCTGGCTCGGTTGATCTGTTCTTAGGTGTGAGCGTATTAGCCGACATCAATGATTTGATAAGATGAGGTGATAGACCTTTAAATACGGTTGATAATTCGTCTTCAGAGACTGTGAATGTTTCAGGCAATTTACCGTCTTGTATGAGTTCTAGTTTGGGGACAAACTGTATTGGATGTTGCTGCAATGACAATAAAACAAGAAAAACAGAATAGACATTGTTTGTATAATTGGTGAGGTTAGTTACCTTGCCTTGTTGGTTAAAAAACAAGTCGCCTGTGGCTAAGGTTTGTTCAGCATCATGGCTTGATGATCCAAAATGCAATTCACCTGAACGTGTCAATGTGTATCGTATGCCACCGGTGTTAGGGTCTAGGTTTTCTTGGATACGACTCAGTTGGTGAATAAAGAGAGAAGCGTCAGATTTTTTTTCTGGTAAAACCGTTAACTGAATGACGTTTAAAGCTGTTATCGCTTTTTCTAATTCTGCAACAGTAAAGCGGCGCATAACCCACGGCTCCTATTCAGAGGTTTGCCCATCGTAACAAAAAAATATTCGACTGGAAAGCTATTTTTTCAAGATGGGCTGTTCTGAATCAGTCTAGAGTGTTTTACAGGCATTTTCAATGATGTCGTTGTCTGCTTCGGTGAATCCCAAGTCATAAAAAAGTGAACCTAAATAATGGGCAGGTAGATTACTTCGTTTTTTTGGGGGGGAAAGGCCAGGTGATGGGGTAGCAGAGGAGGTTTCTTCGTCCGTAGTATATTCGGCATCTTCAGGTATGAGTGGTTTTCTTGTGCGTAGGTATTTTGGTTTGATTGTAAGAATATCACAGCCAATTAAGGCAGCTTTACCTATGTCGCCGGTTGTTTTTTCATAATTAGCATCAATAAATCCTTTTCCTTGGATGATTGGGAATGGCGTTACTTGTTTTCCTTCGTAGTGGTTTAAACGTAGTGTGAGATTGCTAGGTAGTAGCTCTGGATGCTGCGTGAAATAAGTTTGTAAATCTTCTAGGATATCTTTTGGTATATCCCATGCACCGAGGCCATGATCATCATAAAAATCAAATAGAATCATGTCATTAGGATATTGGTTAGCAATTCTGTGGGTTTGACTGTATAAAATAGTTAATTTTGTTGTATCTTCAAAGCAGCGGTTTGGTTTGCCATAAGATTGGTTAACGGCATGATTAAAAGAAGTTCCGTGCGCTACATTAGCATGAATATCGGCGAGTAAAAATTTATCGAGCGTTACTTCTAGGTATAGCGCTATTTTTTGTAAAACAGTGAAAAAAGACTCTGTCGTATTTTGTTGGGAGTTAAACTCGTCTATTTTTTGTGACTGCCTGAGTGAGCCATCTAAAAGAATGGTTTTTTTGTAATTTGCGGTTTGCGTTTTAAGGTTATCTAATAATGGCAGATTTTGGGTAATGCTCTGTTGGCATTGGCCACTGAGAATGTCGCTAATGGTTGGAGTGTAACCACAGTGAAATATACAGTTATCTGCATCAAAGGAAAGTGCATGAATGGTGTAAGGTATAAATAAAAAAGTTAATTAAAAGCAAGCCGACCATAATATCATCTCAGAGGATAATTATCAATCAGTCTGATATTATCAATAAGAACGGCTGCAAAGCGTCTATTTTGATGTTCTTCAATATATTTAATTGTAACCCCTATTTTTTCGAGCTCAGTGATTGCTTCTTCACACGAAACTGCATTGTGAAAGATACGTGCAAATGCATCTGCTTTTTTGCGGCCCTCGAGGCTTAAGCGATGATTACGCGAGCTTAAAGCAAGTGTACTTTTTTCGCGAACGGTTGGGCAAGCACGTACTTCTATATCTAAGAAAAAAGCATCGACCATGCCCTCTATCAGCGAAAGTTGCTGGTAATCTTTTTCACCAAAATAAGCGCGTGTGGGCTTCACTAAATTAAATAATTTCATTACAACGGTTAAAACGCCTGTGAAATGTCCAGCTCGTGCGCCTTCTAGGAGTAGGCTTTCTTTATTTTCACTCACTTGATAGCGATAGTCATCTGCATACATCTTTGCTTGGTTGGGAATAAGACAATAATCAACACCTGCTCGTTTAAGCTTTTTGAGATCGGCTTCAAGTGTACGTGGGTAATTTTCAAAATCAGAGGCTTGATTGAATTGCGCATAATTCACAAATAAAGTGACCACTGTTTTTTTATTTTCATGTAAGCTTTGTTGAATTAAAGCCATGTGCCCCGCGTGTAAGTTTCCCATAGTGGGTACAAAACCAAGAGGCATATGTTCCGGGAGTTCGGCGCGCGTAGCGCGCCATTCTGTGAGGTTGTTGTCGAATATTTGCATGGATTTAAGCCTCAGCTTCGATTGAGGTAACTAACTTCAGTTGTTCGTTGTGATAACTATGTTCAGCTGCTGGGAAAGTTTGGTTTGAGACCTCACTGGCATAAGTATTAATGGCTTCTGTGAGTAATACTTTGCCCTGAATAAATTGTTTAGCAAACTTGGGATTACACTCAGTTTGAAGTGCTAACAAATCATGCCATACAAGAATTTGTCCATCGGTATCAACACCTGCTCCAATGCCAATGGTTGGAATGGTGAGCGCTTCTGTAATGTGACGTGCGAGGGTTTCAGGGATGCATTCAAGTACAACAGCAAAGCAGCCTGCAGCTTCAAGTGCTTTTGCTTCTTTAAGAATTTTTTTAGCAGCTTCATTTTCACGGCCTTGTACTTTATAACCACCGAGCTGATGAACGGCTTGAGGTGTTAAACCAATGTGGCCTATGACAGGGACACCTGCGGTGACGATATCTTGAATGGTTGCGCAAATTTTTGTATCAGCTCCTTCAAGTTTGATGGCATGTGCGCCGGCTTGCATGAGGCGTTTAACGTTGTTGAAGGTATCTTCAGCTGAGACACGGTAGGCTAAAAAGGGTAAGTCACCCACAATAAATTGTTTATCTAAGCCGCGGGCAACCGCTTCAGTGTGTAGTACCATCATGTCCATGGTGGCCATGACAGTGGTTGGATGTCCGTGAACGAGCATTGCAACTGTATCGCCAACTAAAACAGCATCAATGTTCGAGTCAGAAACCATGCGGGCTGAAGGGTAATCGTAACAAGTGATAAAACTTATTTTTTCACGAGCGAGTTTTTTACGCTTAAAATCGTTAATGTTCATGGTGCTTCCTTATGTCAGTCACCGCTCAAGAAATGAGTCGATGCATATGGGCATCATAATGATTTGCTTAAAAAATGCAAATGGTCTCAAAGGCGCGGCCTTGGTATCATGGATATTTAATGACTGAATTGGTTTGGGTTAAATATAAGATGACAGAACAGCTTTTAGATTTGAATGCGTGTATCAATATACCTGGTGAGCACCATGGCATGCTTGCTGGAAAAACAGGCTTACTTGAGGCGCGCTTGATGGTACCTGAGGAAGGGAAAAGCCAATATTTTGTATTATTAGGGCATCCGCACTCATTGAAAGGCGGAAGCATGCAAAATAAAGTGGTGACAACCTTGGCTCGTATGTTCAGAGAGATGGGTATTTCAAGTTTACGGTTCAATTTTCGTGGGGTTGGGGCGTCAGAAGGGGAGTTTGATGCAGGTATTGGTGAGGGTGAAGATATGCTCGCACTTGCGCAAGAGGTGCAACATCTTTCACCTGAAACCACACTCCTATTTGCAGGTTTTTCATTTGGAGGCTTTGTGGCGTATCGTGCTGCAACACAAATACCGAATGGTCTGTTATTAACGGTGGCGCCCCCCGTGAATCATTTTGATTTTACGGCTTTTGAATCTGATCCTAAGCCATGGGTAGTGCTTCAAGGAGATGAGGATGAAGTCATATCACCTGATTTGGTGTTTGAGTTTGCAGAAGAACGCGCGATTTCAGTGCTTAAATTTGAAGAAACAGGACATTTTTTTCATGGGAAGCTTGCTGAACTTAAGACCCGCGTGTTGGATATGTTAGACGATGTACTCACATGAAGCCGTTACTTACCTATTATGAGGCAGCAATTGCCGCAGGTGAGATTGTTGATTCTGTGAATCAACGCGGTATTTTATCGAAGCTTCAAGCCATTACAGATGTGGTTGATGCCTCACATGTTAAAACGCATTGGTGGTCACAGCGCGTTAAAAATCCACAAGGGTTATATTTACATGGGCCGGTTGGCGCGGGCAAGACGTATTTAATGAATTTATTTTATACGCACCTGCCAGAAGCACATAAAGAACGATTTCATTTCCATCATTTTATGCAACATGTGGATGAAGCACTGCGCGCGCATCAGGGACGCGCTAATCCACTGAAACAAATTGCAAAAAAGATCGCAGATGATGCGCATGTTTTGTGTTTGGATGAGTTTTTAGTTGAAGATGTGGCTGATGCATCTATTTTGGCCGAGCTCCTAGAAGCACTCTTTAAAGCGGGTGTTATTTTGGTGGTTACCGCTAATACAGAGCCTGATGATTTGTATTTGGATGGCTTACATCGAGAACGATTTTTACCCGCAATTGGATTATTAAAGCAGCATTGTGATGTGATGTGTTTGGATGATAAGCGTGATTATAGAACGGGGCGAGAAGTATTACCCGAGGCGTATTTTTTTCCAGTGAATGCTGAACATGAAGCACAGATGTTATCGCAATTTATGATGTTCTCTTCTGGAAGGGAGTTAAAAGAGGCAGGGGAGGTGATGATTCAGCAACGCAATATTCCCTATATTCGAGAGGGAGGGCGTGCAGTGTGGTTTGAGTTTGATGTGATTTGTAATTTGCCAAGAAGCCAGCTCGATTACTTGGAAATTTCAACATTATTTGATACGGTTTTTGTAAGCCACCTGCCTGCCATAGGGGAAAATGATCCTGCTCGTGTTGTGCTTTTTATTCGATTTGTGGATGTGATGTATGATGCAGGTATTCGGTTGGTTTTGTTGGCTGAAGTCCCGCTTGAGATGATTTATGTAAAAGGGCCAATGGCAAATATGTTTGAACGAACATTGAGCCGGCTTCGTGAAATGCAGTCACCTAATTATTTAAAGCGTTAAGGTGGGCTGCTCTAGGTTTGGTTTAAAACTAACCAACATGAGAATGATTCTCGATATCGTTTACGTTTTTATGATAGACTAGTCTCTTGAATGCAAGGGGTTTGATGCATATGCCATTAAAAACAGATGATTTGCTAGCCGGCGACAAAGTTCGGCTGCTAAGTTTTGGTGAAACAGATTCAGCTTATCGTCGCCGATTATTTTCCTTTGGGCTGACAAAGGGTGTTTTAGTGCGAGTGATACGACGAGCACCTTTGGGTTGTCCGCTTCAACTTCATGTACGAGGAACTGACTTTATGCTGCGTGCTGCCGAAGCATCGTATCTTTTGTGGGAGCGTGTTTAATGCGGTGTTTGCTTGTTGGTAATCCAAATGCTGGGAAAACAACTTTATTTAATACATTAACGGGCGGATTTCAGCGTGTTGGAAATTGGTCAGGTGTAACCGTTGCTGATAAAGCAAGCCTGTTTCAGTTGGAAAATGAGCAGGTAGAATTGGTTGATTTGCCAGGGATGTATGCACTTGACGCGTTAGATTTAAAGCAGAAAGACGAGCAAGTTGCTTTGAATGCCATAAAATCTAACGATAGTGATTGTGTGATCAATGTGATTGATGCAAGTCAGCTTGAACGTCATCTATATTTAACCAGCCAGCTTTTAGAATTGAAACGTCCTTTAGTGATTGTGCTTACTATGATGGATAAAGCTGAACGTTGTGGTATTCAGATTGATGTTAATCAGCTCTCTCAAATTTTAGGGTGCCCTGTGGTTGATGGTTCTAGAGGGGTTGATGGTAATATATTAAAGCGGGTTCTAGAAAGCAAACTGAGCATACCTAAGCCATTGGAATTTGCTTTAACAACGAAAGAAGAAAGTGATGCGGAGCTAGCACAATTAGATGCACGTTATACAGCGGTGCATGAGTTGGTTTTACAGGTTGAGACACGAAGGACAGATCGTCAAGAACAATTAACAGCCAAGCTTGATCGTATTTTATTACATCGTTTGTTTGCTTTTCCTCTTTTTTTAAGTGCGATGTACGCGCTATTTTTCTTGGTAATTTCTGTGGGTGGTTTTTTCCAAGAGCAATTCATGCAGTTATTTGACGGGTTATTAGTTCAAGGTGGTGCGGGGGTGTTGCAGCAAATGGGCTGTCCGGATGGATTAGCCACGTGGCTGATTAATGGTTTTGGACTTGGGCTTGCTACAACTATTTCGTTTATTCCTGTGATGGGAGTGATGTTTTTTTTATTGGCGTGTCTTGAAGAGTCGGGTTACATGGCACGAGTCGCCTTTGTGATGGACAGAGCGATGCGTTTTTTAGGCTTGCCGGGTAAGGCTTTTGTGCCGTTGATTGTTGGCTTTGGCTGTAATGTACCCGCGGTCATGGCGACGCGTACACTTGATTCTCGGCGTGATAGACGTTTGGCAATCTTAATGAGTCCCTTCATGTCTTGCAGTGCTCGGCTGACTATTTATACGGTATTTGTCGCTACCTTTTTTCCACAAGGTGGCTATAACATTGTGTTTTCGTTGTATTTAGTAGGGATTTTGATGGCTGTTTTGACGGGGTTATTATTACGCCGAACGGTTTTTTCGGGTCCTATTTCACCTTTGTTACTAGAGCTTCCGGTATACCAGTTGCCTGTTTGGCCTGTAGTACTACGAGGTGTGATACGCAAACTTCGTGTTTTTTTGTGGCGTGCAGGCCGATATATTTTACCTGTATGTATGATACTTGGAGTACTTAATGTAATACCAATCGCCGGAGGTGGTTCACTATTGGTATGGATAGGGCAGGGTTTACAGCCCGTGTTTGCGCCCATGGGTATTTCTCCTGATAATTGGCCTGCTGTTGTTGGGCTTATTACAGGGCTTCTTGCAAAAGAAGTCGTGATTGGGTCTTTGAATAGCATGTATGCCAGCATGGGAGGATTGTCTCAAATGTTTGATGGTGCTATCAGTGCTTATGCATATTTATTGTTTGTGTTACTTTATGTTCCCTGCGCCTCAACGGTTGCTGTGATTCGAGAAGAGGCTGGACGTCATTTAATGTGGTTTTCAGTTCTTTGGTCAACAGCACTTGCTTATGCTTCATCTGTTTTGTTTTATCAGCTTGGAACAGCAAGCCAGCATCCAGAGCAAACGATGCTTTGGGTAGCAGGATTGATGGCATTGTTGGGTGTGCTTGTATTCTGGATGCGGGTAGGTCGCTTGCAGGGAGGGTCTCATGCTTTTCGCACTTCGTGATTATATTGTTAAAGAAAAAATGGTAAGTCTTAATCAGCTGATACGGTTTTTCCAAATGGATGCGACGGCAATTGAGCCTATGCTTAATATTTGGATTAAAAAAGGTGTGATTGTACGAGAGGAAGAGATAAAAGCGTGTGCAGCGACATGTTCTGGCTGTAATACAGGTGCAGCGCTTTATTATTCTTATCTTAGTTAAAAAAAGAATGCTAGGGCTGCAGGAGTCAGCAGTTCGGCCTCAACTAGGGGGCTTTGGCTGCCTCACTCCGCGACGAGTATAGCTCAGGCAGTAGTATGAGCTATAGAGTTCTGTTCCATGCTGGACCAATCAATAAATAAATCCGCAAAAATTTTGCTACCATATAAATTTAAATGGTGTGTATCCCGATACAAAATTTTACCATTCTTACGAATATTGCAGGAGGATGCGTCGCATAGATATGAAGGTGAATCAAATATTTTTATATTCGGATGCGCTTTTTTTAAGTCATGTAACAATTGAGCATATATTTCCTGCTTTTTAATCAAACCCTCTTCCAGCAGCATACGACAAGTATTTTCTTTTGGTCCGAATAGACGCTTAATACACATTTCAGGCCTAAAAGATATTTCAGGAATATCTTTATATAAGATAACATGTTTTCCATGCTGCTCTAGTTTCGTGATTGCTCTATCTATTCCCTGATAAAAAAGTACAAAGTTAGATAGATTGTCTGCAGTGCCTTCTTTGGGGCGCATAACCCAGTTATTTAAAAATCGTTCACCAAAAAGTATATCTGTATTATCTTCACTTACTAAGTAATAAGAGCCAAAAAAGGAGAGCACAACAGTTTCAATAGATGGTGTATCAATAATCGTTTTTAAAGCAAAATCGTTATTTCTAGAACAACGGTCTTTGGCGCCTTTTTGAAAAATTTCAATGCCCGATAAGGGGGGGCAACTCGCATGACTTACCAATAACCAATTATTCTCTTTATCTGTTTCAGAAAGACCTGGAAAAAGATGCTCCGCATGACTATCTCCCCAAATTGCCCGTGTAGGAACCCCTTTTTGAGTGTAAAAACACTTAGTCGAAGTGCTAATTTCACGTGTATTTACATCACATGGAATAGCAGATTTCTCATAATTAAAAAATGCTTCTATTTCTGCGACTGCGGAGCGTTGCGCTAAAAAGAATTTTTGTGGTTTTCGTGATTGCTCGCCTTTCCCTCGATAAATATATAATCCCCAGCAGCCGACAATCACTAAGGCGACACATAAGCCCCAAATTATTTTTTTGGGGTTGTGTTGAGAAAATCGAAGCGGTTTTTCAACCCACTGATAAGTTAATGTAGCTAAGATAACGCTAATCGCGAGTAAAGAAAAAATCAAAGTAACGGATGGTTCTAAAAAAATAATTCTTGCATAAGACAGTAATGGCCAGTGCCACAAATAAAGCGGATAACTAATCAAACCAATAGCGACCATTAAGGGATGACTTAATAATTTTTTGTTAATAAAAGAGCCGGTTGATGAAATCAAAAGTATCGTGCCAATGGTTGGCAATAATGCCCAAAAACCTGGATACATATATTCTTTGCTCAGCACAAAAATGGAGAGGAGTAATAGCAATAATCCAACTAATGCTTTACTTTCATTTATCCACGAGGAGTTTGAGGTTGAAGGTGATTTTTGATGCGCTTGGTATGCGAGGAGTGCCCCTAGTAATAGCTCCCAGGCACGCGTTAATGGTGAGTAAAATGTAAATACTGCATGCTGTTGAATCGCAATTACATTTGATACAAAAGAGATTGTTAATAATACCCCAATAAAAATCCATGGGTTAAATGAGCGCCACCATGTTAAAAACAATAGACAAGGCCAAAAAATGTAAAATTGTTCTTCTATTCCAAGTGACCACAAATGCAAGAAAGGTTTTAATTCTGCGGCCTTATCAAAGTAGCCAGATTCTAACCATAATATAAAATTAGAAATGAAGCCTGTTCCTGCTGTAACATGTTTTCCTAAAAGCCTATATTCGCCATCAAATAGAAGAAAATAACCAAAGACTAAGGATGATAGAAGCACAATGATTAGGGCGGGAAAAATACGCCGTATTCTTTTTGAGTAAAAATCAAACAGAGAAAAGTTATCTGCTTCTAATTTGCTAAATAGGATAGAGGAGATTAAATAACCAGAAATGATAAAAAAAACGTCAACCCCTACAAAACCACCTCGAAGACGCTCGGGGAATGCATGAAATATTAAAACAGAAAGAACTGCAAAGGCCCGTAGTCCGTCGATGTCTGGGCGATATTTTAATCCAGAGTGCTGCTTTTCTATAACTGTTTCCATTTGCCCATATCCTTATATTTATCTGTGTAATGGCAATTAATGCTTATCAATTCAATTTTGCAGTCTTCGTAAGTGCATACTTTCACTAAAATACAGTGTAGTCATTGAAGTTAGATTATAGAGGAGCTTATATCTAAAGCCTTGCGAAAATAATCAACATTGCAACAGGAGACCAACAGGAAGGATGATGCCATTTTTTAAAACGTGTCACAATGGGGAGTGGTATTGAAAATGCTTGTATCTCATAAACGAACAAGATTAAGTTGGCGCCCCTCATGTTTTAATATACTTGTTTAAGAGTATTGTTCCAGAAATTAACGATAGCGACATTGGAGCTGCACCTAGAAAAACGATGCAGCGTCTACTGATACACTTCAATTTAAACCATGTTGGTGGAGCACTCTTACAAGCAAAAAGAAAGTAAAAAAATCAAAATATATCCATCATGGCAGGATCCTGGCCTGATGCAAAAATGTATTTAGATTGAGGCTTGTTATTTCAATTTATTTTCGTTAGTGTTGACCAAATCTTTTCAACGTTACAGAAGTTACCTTGAGAACAAGGTTGTTCGGTGGTAATAAATGATACAAAATGTACTGGTTATTTGCATTGGGAATATATGCAGAAGTCCGATGGCCGAAGCCTTACTTGCGGCCCATCTTCAAAAAACACATCCTGATGTGAAGGTGAGTTCTGCGGGCTTAGGTGCCTTAGTTGGATATCCGGCTGACCCTGTGTCAGTAGCGTTAATGCAAGCACGAGAGATTGATATTACTGGACATCGTGCGCGGCAAATTTCACAAGAAATTGTTTTTGGGTCAGATTTAATTTTGACCATGAGTCAAGAACAAAGTACACAAACAGAGCAGCAATTTCCTGGTGTACGTGGGCGAGTACATCGAATAGGGAAATGGGAAGGATATGATATCCTGGACCCTTATAAACGTCCCGAAGCAATATTTAAGCAATCTTTAATCTTAATTGAACAAGGAATTGAGGAATGGTACAGGAAGTTGTGGGCTTGATATGTTAAAAAAAATTACTTTAGCTTCCTCAATATTGTTATTATCTGGTTGCGGTACATCCCCGATGAATCTTTTGCCGGGGATGCAAAATCTAGATACATACAAAATGCGTAGGTATGTCAAAAAAGAACGAGTTAAAGTGCAGCCGGTTCTTATTCCTATCACCCCTACGTTGATCGCTGACCAGCGTGTAAACACCTATTTTTATCGTGTTGCATCATCAGATGTTTTGAATATCGATGTATGGGGGCATTCAGAGTTTACTTTTGGGGCACAAGGAGGAACAACACAGGTTGCAGCAGGGGGAGCTGGCTATCTGGTTGATCCTAATGGGCGTATCTATTTTCCTTTAATTGGTTATGTTCATGTTGCGGGTCAAACTGTAGATGAGATTCGCGTCACTGTGACAAAAAGGCTTGCAAAATATATTCCTAATCCACAAATTAACGTGCGTGTGACTGATTTTCGTGGGCAGAAGGTCTATGTGCTCGGAGAGGTTAACCTAAAAGGTTTCTTACCCATTAATGATCAGCAAATGACAATTGCTGACGCGCTGTCGTTATCAGGTTGGATTGATTCAAAAGCTGCTGACCCTAGTAATATATATGTGATTCGTGGAGATTATACGCGACCAGAAATTTTTTGGCTTGATGCAAAAACACCTGATAAATTATTGCTTGCTGAACATTTTAGTTTGCAGCCTTATGATGTCCTATATGTATCTGCTGCCCCAATTACGCAAATTAATCGTGTGATGGATCAGATATTGTCACTTGTTCAAACTGTTTGGTTCACACAAAGTGTGATTAAACAGTCGAGCAACGGAATTTAATGTTGTAATAGAGGATGAGATGAGCACAATGTCGATGCAAGCCCCTTACGGAGGGCAGGAAAGAGAGATTGATGTCGCAAAGTTAGTTCATGAGCTTTGGGGGTATAAATGGTTGCTCGCTCTCATGATTGCAGCGGGGTTAATAGTTGGAACATTTTATGCAAGGCGATTGCCTGCTGAGTATCTTTCAGAAGCACTTATCCAAGTTGAGGGCTCAAAACAAGGTCCTGCTGCACAACTATTGGCAGGTGGTCGTTCAGGTGATTCATCTGCAGCACAAATCGTTTTGCTGAAATCTCGTTTTATTTTGGAACCAGTTGTTGATGAGCTTAGGCTTAATATCACCACAACACAGCAATTTACTTCGACTATGGAGCGCATTTTTTCCTGGAAATATAAGAGAGATATTAATATCTTAGCTTTTCAAGTGCCATCAAAAGCACTTAATCAAGCTTTTCAAATCGTAGTAGAAAAACCAAATGAAATTGCACTATATAACGCAGAAAAAAAATTGGTTCTCACCGGGAAAATGGGAGCGCTTTTAACCAATAAAAAGAAAACAATTCAGCTGAAAGTTAAAGAAGCTCAACTCCCAGTAGGAACGCGCTTTAACATTGTAAAGAGACCAGATGCAGTGGCCGCTCATAGTTTGTCGAATCGATTAAGTATTGGAGAAAGTAGTGCATCAAAGCAAGGGACAGGTATTTTGACCGTTTCGTTAGTAGGGAATAAACGGACAGAAGTACCTAAAATTCTCACGACAATTCTAGAAACTGCTCGACTCAAAGATGCTCAAAGAAAATCAGAGGAAGCTGAGCAAACGATAGGATTTTTGGAGCACCAACTACCGATTGCAAAAAATCTTTTAGAGCAGTCAGAGAAGGCTTACAATGATTATCGTGCAAAAACGGGTAATATTGATATTAGTTTTTACAGTGAGCATTTATTAAGGCAATTTGCAGCGATTGATAGTAAGTTAAATGAATTAGAGCTCAAAGAAGATGAAATGAAGCAGCAGTATACAAAAGTAAATCCTGTTTGGATCACTTTTTTGAAACAAATAGCAACGCTCAAAAAACAACGTGCAAAACTCGAACTTTCGATAAAGGAATTGCCTGCATCAGATCAAATTTCAGTTCATCTGCTGAGAGATATAAAAGTAAAAGAATCGTTATATACGCTATTGTTGAATAAGTATCAGGAGCTTCAAGTTATTAAGGGAGGCACGCTCAGTGGAGTTCATTTTTTAGCAAAAGCAACCATTCCGAATGGTCCTATGCCAACTAAAGCACGATTTTTTAAGATTGCCGGTGGGTTATGTGGCGGTATGTTAGGCATTCTCTTTATTTTGATACGAAAATTTTTATCTCCTCTTGTGGATGACCCACAGTGGACCGAGCGAAATTTAAGTTTGCCCAATGTTGCTATTGTTCCTTACTCAAAAATACAACTGCAATCATCTGCTTTAACTTTAAGTGGTACTAAAAATACACTTTTGTTGTTAGCACATTTTTATCCTCAGAACACGGTGATTGAAGCATTAAGAAGTTTGAGAACAACGCTTCAAGTGGCGTTATCTTGTGCCGATAATAATCTGGTTTCTATTTTAGGGATTGCGCCTGGTGTTGGAAAAAGCTTTATTACGAGTAACTTAGCTTATCTATTAGCTGCTGCTGGTAAGCGCGTATTATTAATTGATACTGATTTGCGCAAAGGAACCGCGCACAAATACTTTGGAATAAAGCCCTCCCCTGGTTTGGCTGATGTACTTTTACAAGAAATGGATGTAAAGGATGTGCTTCAGAAAACCGATCTTCAAGAAAACCTTACGGTGCTTCCTCGGGGGCATTACCCTAAAAATCCTTCAGAGCTTTTAATGAAGCAGCAGTTTAAAACAATCATTCAGACGTGTTCCAAAGAGTATGATGTTGTTTTATTTGATACACCGCCTATTTTATTGGTGACAGATGCTATTTTAACGGCCGCGCTTTCAGCAACTAACTTTTTAGTGATGGGAGCGGGTGTGCATCAGCCGCATGATGTAGAGCTTGCTTTCAATCGCTTGAAACATGCTGATATTTCTGTGGAAGGCAGTATTTTCAATTTTCACAAGGGCCAAACGCGGAATCAGTATTATGGAAAATACTATAATTACAGTTATTATTATGCCGACGATGAGAAGAATGTCTGATATTGATGTTTGCCGGCCATTTTTTGAAAACATCGCTTTTCTTTTTAATAATTAAGTATGTGTTATTGAAATATACCAGTTGTTTTTTAGGCTAAATCACAAGGAAAACTTGCTAAATGCATGTGCTCGTTATACCCTCGGAATTGTATAAAATAAAAAAATATCCTCTCGAGGGAATTTTTCAGTTGCACCAAGTTAATGCGCTTAGAACATCTGATTGTAAGTTAGGCGTTATTTCTATACAGCGACTCAATCGAAATATAATGTTTCTTCCGTTGCGTTATCGTAAAAAAGAAATGATTAATGGTGTGCCCATATTTCGAAAATATTTACGTACGTTTCATCGAACAAAATCACCGAGAGCCCTTAAAAATTTAACCCATAAAATCAATAGAACTGCAGATAAAATATTTAATCAATACTGTAAATTACATGGCGTCCCAGATTGTATTCATGCCCATGATATTGCTTTTGGGGGTGCAATCGGACTATATCTTAAAAAACGGTACAATATTCCATTGGTACTTACACTCCATAGTTCTGCTTTTGGTCTAAAAGTATTGCCTGAAAGCTGGATGGAATACGCCCAAACTATTTTAGATGGTGCAAATCAGATAACAACAGTAAGCCAAGCTATGTTAAAGGATGTTATTTCGGCATTTACAAGGATTCAGAATAAAACAATTGTGTTACCTAATACGCTTGATAATGAATTAAAATATTTGGAGCAGCAAGAGAACCATCATATTGGCAAACCATTTGTCTTTTTTAGTTTAGGTAATCTGAATGTAAATAAAAACCATTTACTATTACTTAATGCATTTGCCAATCAATTTAAGGGCATGAATTGCATTTTAAAAATTGGGGGAGACGGACCACTTTATCCGGATCTTCTCAGCGAGGTGGCTCGATTAGATATAGTCGAGCAAGTCGATTTTTTAGGACATTTAACGCGTGAACAAGTATCTAATGAAATGTCTCAATGTGATAGTTTTGTATTGTCGAGTAATTATGAGACCTTTGGAGTTGTTATTATAGAAGCATTACTTTGTGGCAAACCTGTTGTTGCCACAGCATGTGGAGGCCCTAATGATATCATTCACGCTGATAATGGTTTATTGGTGAAGGTAAATGATTCAGCAGATCTTGCAAATGCAATGTTTACTATGTATAGCACCCGATCAAATTACTCAGATAAGCAAATTAGTAATGATGCGATAGCTAATTTTGGAATCACCAGCTTTGTAGATAAAGCCATGCAGGTTTTTAATGATGTATGTGAGATGCACGAATGAATGGGGCATTTAAATGACGATATCAATTTTGAATTATGGGCTAGGTAATATTTCGTCTATTACAAATATGATTCAAAAAGCGGGTGGGCGTGCAAGCCTGTGCAATAAGCCAAGTGATTTATTGAACGCGGAAAAAATTATTTTGCCTGGTGTTGGCGCTTTTGATTATGGAATGCAGCGTTTAAATGATGAAGCTTGGATAGACACACTTAATTTTATGGTAATGGAAAGAAAAACGCCAATATTAGGTATTTGCTTGGGGATGCAGTTAATGTGTTTATCGAGCGAAGAAGGTTTGTTGCCAGGGTTGAGTTGGATCAACGCTAAGGTCAAGCGGTTTAAATCACCCCAAATAGATGGTTATAAAGTTCCGCATATGGGATGGAACATTGCAAAGATGGCTCAAGAAAACGCATTATTTCAAGACAATGGATTAGAGCAACGCTTTTATTTTGTACACTCTTTTTATGTTGATTGTTATGAGCCGCAAGATATTGTTTTACAAACTTATCATGGAAATGAATTTGTTTCAGGATTCCAAAAAGATAATATATTTGGAGTACAATTTCATCCGGAAAAAAGTCATCGTTTTGGACTTTCATTAATGAAAAATTTTATTGAGTACGCATGTTAAAGCATCGAGTTATCCCTTGTTTATTATTAAAGAATGATGGTTTGGTTAAAACCAAGAAATTCACGCAACCTAAGTATGTGGGTGATCCAATTAATGCAATTCGTATCTTTAATGACAAGGAGGTTGATGAATTAATTTTCTTGGATATTGATGCGAGTAAAAAAGGATCTGAACCAAACTTTAAGCTAATTGAGCAGATTGCAGGCGAATGTTTTATGCCTTTGTGCTATGGTGGAGGAATTCGTACTGTTGCGCAAGCACAGCGATTATTTTCAATGGGTGTTGAAAAAGTTTGTTTACAAGCAGCAGCCTTTGATGATTTATCCATTATCAACTCAATTGCTAATAGATTTGGTACTCAAAGTGTTTTAGTTTCAGTTGACCTCAAGAAAAACTGGCTTGGAAAGCACCGATTATATCATGCTTCCAGCGGGAAATGTCTGGCAGAAGACTGGATGAGCTTTGTTGAGCGAGCAGTGAAAGCAGGTGCTGGAGAAATTGTTATTAACTCAGTTGATAATGATGGTACAATGCGGGGAATGGATTTGGAGAGTATTACAAAAATTTGTCAAAAAGTATCAGTACCAGTAATAGCGATGGGGGGAGTGGGTAGCTTACAGGATATCAAGCTTGCAGTAGAAGCCGGGGCAAGCGCAGTTGCTGCAGGTAGCTATTTTGTGTTTCATGGGACGCATCGTGCTGTTTTAATAACCTACCCCAACTACAATGAATTAGAAAATCTTTTTTAGGATGAAAAATGATCGTAACTGCTGAGCAAACTTGTACTCGTTGCCTTATGGATACAACGGCCGAAGAAATTAAATTTGATGAGAAAGGGGTGTGTAATTTCTGCACTACTTTCTTGGATTATGCTGCACCTATATTGAAACAAGATGCGACTCAGCGTCAAAAAAACTTAGAGACTTTAGTTGCCCGAATAAAAAAAATGGGGGCTGGAAAAGCCTACGATTGTATTGTTGGTGTATCTGGTGGCGTTGATAGTTCATGGGTGCTTGTGCAAGCTGTGAAATTAGGCCTGCGGCCTCTAGCTGTTCATATGGATAATGGATGGAATTCAGAACTTGCACAAAATAACATTGCCAATTTAGTTCGTCATTTAGGTGTTGATCTTTATACCCATGTTATTGAATGGAATGAGTACCGAAACTTAATGCAAGCTTTTTTTGATGCAAATGTGATTGATGTAGAAGTGCTTTATGATAATGCCATGTTGGCGGTCAATTATAACTTGGCTTTAAAACATGGTGTTAAGTTTATTCTTTCTGGGTGTAATCAGTCTAGTGAAGGGATGAGCATACCTAAAAATTGGAATTGGTTTAAGCTCGATAAAAAGAATATTAAATCTATTGCCAAACAAAACAGGGTTCGACTGAAAACGTTTCCGGCAATTGGAACGCTAGGATATATTTATGCAAACCTTATCAGAAAGATAAATTGGTTATCATTTCTAGATTACTTTGAATACAATAAAATAGAAGTTATGGCGACGCTTCAAAAAGAATATGGCTACAAGCCTTACCCATATAAGCATTACGAGTCTATTTTTACGCGCTTTTATCAAGGGCATATTTTGCCGAAGAAATTTAATGTTGATAAACGCAAACTCCATTTAGGAACATTGGTTGCAACAGGACAAATGAATCGTGAAGATGCTGTTCGAGATTTAGAAAAAATTCCTTATGCTTCTGAACAAGCATTAGAAGATGATATACAGTATTTTTTGAAAAAAATGGGTTGGACATTAGAGGATTTAAATACATACTTGAATCAACCTGGAAAGTCTCATTTGACCTATGGCTCCGAAGAACGATTTTATAATTTGTGTTTCACAATATATAAAAAGTTTATTAAGCGAGAATAGAGAGGTAGATTCTTAGTGGCTTTTATCGATGGATGTATTGATATCTAAAGGACATGTATGAGGGTTCTTTTTTATTACCCAGGCATCATTGGAGATAAACTATCTGGCAGCTCGCTGCGCCCGATGAAAATGCTCGAAGCCTTTAAAAACTCAGATGTAGATCTTGATGTGATTGAAGGAAAGTACTCAGATAGAAAACGCAAAATTAAGTCTATCAAGCGAGAGATTTTATCGGGGAAAAAACAGATTGATCTTCTTTATTTTGAGAGTTTATCTAGCCCTTTTTTTCATACGTACCGCCATTTTGCAGGCACGACACTTCCTTTCCTTATTTTGATTGACGTTCTTTTTCTTGTTTTTTGTGTGAGGAAAAAAATTAAAGTTGTCTATTATTTTCGGGATATACATTGGGACTTTAGTGAGTCTTTCGGCGAGGGGGATATTAGTAAGGCGAAGCTATCTTTTTTGCGATTGTTAGGACGATTGGAATTGTTTTTGATGAAGAAGGTCGCTAACAAGATTTACGTTCCTAATGGGCCATTTGCCCATTATATTAAAGCGAAATTTAAGGTGAGTGCTTATCCCTTGCCGCCAGGTTCGGATCTTGAATTGACTCGTGTCTCTAATGGACCTGTATTGAAATTTACATTTGTCGGAGGGTGTGGGTCTCTTTATGATCCTGCTTTGGTGTTTCAAGTCTTTTCAGAGTTTGAAGAAGGAAAAATATTTTTGGAGTATTGTACGCGTGCTGATGAATGGATAATGAATAAGTATAAGTATCCTAACTTAAATCTTAACAATCTTATGATTACTCATAAATCAGGGGAACAATTACACGAGTTATATGAAAATGCTGACGTTGCTTTATACCTCATGCCTCCAAGCAAATATATTCAAATTTCAATGGGGGTAAAGTCTGCTGAATACATTATGGCTGGTAAGCCAATTATTGCCTACGAAGGCACGCCAGTGGCAATGACCATCAAAAAATATGATATTGGTTGGGTTATTCCTTATGAAAAGGCAGCATTAAAGAACTTACTTGATAAGCTATTAATCAATAGAAATGAGATTATCTCAAAAAGAGATAATTTAATAAAAAACAGACATCATTTTACTTGGGGTAATGTGGTAAAAAACGTTCTTGAGTTTGATGCAAGCTAACTTTTTAAAAGGATTTATGAGCAATGTTGACCTTTCTTAAACGACTATTTATTTCTTTGTCGCCAAAGCAACGTAAACGTTTTTTTTTCGTGCAAATTTTAGTGGTTTTTATGGCCTTTGTTGAAATGATTTCTGTTGCATCAATGGCGCCATTTATGGTGGTTCTGAGCAATCCTTCTCTCTTAGAAAATGGGAATAGCATTTTTGGGAAAATATATATGATGTATGGTGCTCCCCCAGTAGAAGTTTTCCTTCTATGGTTAGGTGTGACTGTATTTTTTCTTATAGTAGGTAGTGAAATTTTATTAATACTTATCAATAAGCAACTGACTTTGTTTTCAACCCGATTAGGTGGTGATATTGCAAACAGGCTTTATGAATATTATATGCAAAAAAACTGGTTGTTTCATGCCTCAGTCAATAGCGCAGTGCTTATTGAGCGAATTTCGACTGAAGCACCTCGTGTTAGTGCTTTTATATTTACGCCTTTGCTGCAAATGAATTCAAAAATCATATTTGCTGTTTTTATGTGCACAGCGCTTTTTATTTATAATTTTAAAATTGCATGTACAGGGTTCGTTATTTTTTTAGTGTCTTATTTAGTGCTTTACCGCGTAACACACAAGCTTTTATCTAAAGCAGGACAAACTGTTTCTGAAGTGATGAGGGCAAGATTTAAATTGATGGCAGAAGGTTTTGGTGGAATAAAAGACATATTGTTACTAGGACGAAAAAAAGATTTTGTTAATAGCTTCGAGACAACCAGTAAAAAATTTGCACAAGCTCAGGCAACAAGTACAATGATAGCAATCAATTCGCGTTACATCATGGAAAGTATTGTTTTTGGCAGTATTATTCTTTTAGCTTTATTCGTTTTTGTTAGCCAAGGCAGTAATTTAAGTACAATATTACCCATTCTTTCGATGTATGCACTTGCAGCCTTAAAGTTGCTGCCTGCTTTTCAAACAATTTATAATTCTATTGCACAAATAACAGAGGGGAAACATGCTTTTAAAGCAATAGAGCAGGATTTGAAAGCTGCTAATTTTCAACAACAGGGTTTAGCAGATAAATCTCAGGTTATGAGCCATCCAAAATCTTGCCAAATGCAAGTGACTGATGCGATTCAGTTAAAAAATATCTGCTTTACATACTCAGGTAAGCAGCAACCAGCATTAAATCAGCTGGCTATCAATATTCCTGCAAAAAGTGTTGTCGCATTGGTTGGTGCAACAGGTTCAGGAAAATCAACAGCTATCGATATTTTACTTGGTTTGATCCAGCCTACTAACGGAACATTATCAATTGATGGAAAGCCATTATTACCTTCTCAAATGCGCTCTTGGCAAAATACAATCGGTTTTGTTCCACAGAGTATTTTTTTAGCAGATGCAAGCATTGCTGAAAACGTTGCTTTTGGATTGCCTGCTGCCGAAATAGATAGAGAGAAAGTAGAGAATGCCATTCGCTTAGCTAACCTTGATAAGTTTGTTGCGGAACTACCGGACGCTTTAGAAACAAGAGTTGGTGAGCGTGGTGTACAATTATCTGGTGGTCAACGCCAGCGTATCGGTATTGCACGAGCACTTTATGAAGATCCGGAAGTGTTAATTTTGGATGAAGCAACCAGCGCACTTGATGGTATTACTGAGTCATTAATTATGGATGCAATTAGAGATTTTACAGGGAAAAAAACGATTATTATGGTTGCTCATCGTTTAGCAACTGTAAAAAAATGTGACATTATATATCTTTTAGAGAAAGGCCAAGTTGTTGCGGAAGGCACTTATGATGAACTTGTTGTAAGAAATAAGCAGTTTTATGCGATGGCAGCTCACACTTGAGTGGCATATGTGAAGCATCATTAGAAGAGTATATTTATATTGTCTAACTTACTG
>JAHZKF010000042.1 GCA_022600575.1 Gammaproteobacteria bacterium
CGCAACACCCACTTGCCCAAGCATCTGACTCATCAAACTACGTTGCCATGCAAAAAATAATTCGCCACCAACCAAGGCCGAGGTTTGAGGCGCTGCATAATAATAATTATTCACATCAGGTAATAACTCAATGGTTTCTGATTGTTTTAAACGCGTCCAATCTGCATTGCCACTAAAAATAATCACATTCGGAAGATATGATTTAGATGCCTCTCCCATAGCCCCTGAAAAACAAGGGGCTGAGAACATCACCATGCCTCCTAAAGCCAAACATATTGTTTTTTGTTTAAAGTCCATTTTATTTATCCTTAAAAAATTATAATTTAATTCACTGTCAACGTACCTACCAAAGCATTTGAGCCATCTGCCTGAAGATTTTGAATAAAACACTCTGAAGCTGGAACCGTTCCCGTAGCATCTGTTTCTAACGTTATTGTACACTCAGAATCTACACCAGAACCTGTACAACTTGTTGTTTGGCTAAGAAGCCCCCAAAAAACCGTCGAGGCGCTTACCACAAAAGTAGGTGTTGGCGTTCCCTTTACAGTGATAACCAGCGGAGTACCATAAACCAAATGAAGATTAGATAAATCTGAAGGAGTAGAAGTGATTATATTTGGATTAGTAACGCCCCGAAGAGAAGCAGAACCGTATGCTATGATCGGGACGGTCGAGTAGGTCTCTCCTGTTATTTCTAAAGTCCCTCCAGGATTTTCTTCACTTATATCATCGACCCAATCAATCACCAACAAGCATGATGCAAAAGGCTCCAATGAATCTGTACAGTTAGTTTCTCTAATAGCATAGGCAGATGTGGTTGAGTAATGTAGGTTCGTTACTGGTAGCTCATATAAATTACAGACAATAATAGGCCCCGGATACCTAGACTGAGCAGCATTATGAAGATCTCGCTCGCTTGAAGACGTCGTGCGAGTGTAGGCAAGTGATAAGCTAACAGGTGCTTCATAATTAGAAGTATCGCTCACACTCAAAGCTTCCCTGCCTGTTGGTTGATACGCCCAGAAACCATTCTCTAACTCAGGCTTTGAAATGAAGCTCTTTTTAGATTTAGCTATCTGGAATACAGGCCCTCCATGTAAGCCTTCTTGCGGTATTAAACTAGGATTAACAGCCAGGCCTACCATACGGCATTGCTGAGGCTTCAAATCAAAACGACTCTTACTAAATCTAACCCCCGGAATCGATTTTGGCTCAATCCCCGTAAGTATTCTTTTACTATTATTACAAACATCATAGGTAGCATATCCGGGCTCTCCTTTTATCAAGTGAAGCTTAGGTGTGCTAATAGCCCTTACACTAACCATTGCTTGAGATGATTTTGCTTGTACCTCGATACTCAATAAAGAAAGACTTGCGATTGCTATAACTGATAAAGCTTGCCGAACTTTCATGTTGACATCCTTTTCTTAAATTTAAATTCAGGCTATTTAACTCACATTAACTCGCTGGTTTCTGATTATTTTAAACGTGCCCAATATTCCTAGAATAATTAGAAATTAGAAATTAGAAATTAGAAATTAGAAATCAACTTACAGTAATTAAAGTGCATTAGCAAAAAGGGTTCATTTTGGGTATTGCATGTCACAGAGACTAAAAAGACAAATGTTGCTTTTATGCTTATAATAACCTGCTTATTTATCACGTAGATTGTAAATCAGGCAAAAAAACATGGAGAATCATGGGCTAAAATTATATTCTGGTACTTTACACCTTTGGCCCTTCAGCAATGAAAAATTACGCCGAAATAGGATTCCTTATCCTGATGCAGCAGCCCCCCCTAAAGAGCTCATCATTACTGGCCCAACGTTAGGCAAAGGCAGTTTTGGTACAGTCGTCAGAGGTCTCTTTAAAACAAGACCTGTTGCAATCAAAAAACTACATCTATCCAATCCTAAAACACACCAACTCATTTTAAATGAGTATCAAATACACCAACAGTTAAACCACCCTAATATAGTCACCTTAATTTCAGGAAAACAAAAAGAAGAACACATTTATTTTATTTTGGAACTGATGCCAAATGGTACATTAAATGCGCTTATCCATAATAGAACCTTTCAGTTAAACGAAGAAACACGTAAAAATCTACTCCATGATATTGCAAAAGGATTAGACTACTTACATGAAAATGGCATCTTACATCGAGACATCAAGCCTGAAAATATACTTCTCAACCATCAGATGCGAGCAAAAATTTCAGATTTTGGTATAGCCATATATATAGCGCGTTCCTACGAACATATACGTGAGCATACAGGTACGCCAAATAGAATTGCTCCTGAACTCACACACCCTAAATCACCTTGGTGGTACACACCAGCAACTGATATCTATGCATTTGGCATATTAGTCTCAGAGTTAGTTCGTCGCGCATCACCTTACGACGCCTATGGAAACATAACCTTAATGCAACTGTTTGAACTCATACAAAACGGCATACGTGATTCAATACCCTATGGAACATCAGAAGAGTTAGCGACACTCATCACCACTTGTTCTGCACAAGAGCCAAGTTCCCGGCCATCAACAAAAAAAATTTTAGATATACTATCAGCTACTCCACCAAAACACGTTAATGCCTCACCCCCTTCTGAAAAACCCATTACCGATAATACACTCACGCCTAATCATACAACCATCACAGCAAACAAATCGGAAGACACCTATAGCGCCTTCCGTTACTAACGCAATTAGCGACACCCAGATGGTCGATATTTTGAGGCCAACGTCCCACCATCACAAGCCCACGTCACATCTCCTGTTGAATGCAAGGTTGGCGTTAAAATGAGCGTGCTTTTCTTACCCACGGCTTCAGTATACATCACCATAATTGCAGCGGTTTTATCTACAATTTTAATCGATGCAACATTAGCGGTTGCCTGTGGACTTTCATACCCTGTTTCAAGCTGCGTTTTAGGTAACGTATTACTTGATAAGACTGCTTCAGACACAGCAAGCTTTGCGGCCGAGGCTAAATTAACCCCCTCAATCACGCGCGCTCTAGTGGTATAATCTTGATAAGCAGGAATGGCAACAGCTGCCAAAATACCAATGATTGCGACCACAATCATCAACTCAATCAGGGTAAACCCCCGAGATTTAATCAGGTTTTTCATAAACATCCTCCATGAACTAGGTGACAAATACATAAAAAATGTTACACTCCGTGACATCTTTTACGTACGACTTGCTGTTTTCCGATGACTCGAAAAAAACGACTCCATGATGCAATATCTTCTGCTTTATTACCAGTCCTTTTAGAGATTGAAGATGAATCAGGCAATCACCGCAGACCAGGTGTTGAAACACATTTCAAAATAACCCTTGTTTCAACTCAATTCAAAAATACACCTCGCATCGAGCGCCATCGCCAAATAAATACATTAGCGGATAATGAGTTCAAAACAGGTCTGCATGCCCTAAGTCTGCACTTATACACCCCCGAAGAATGGAAAAAACGTGGCAACCCCGCACCCAGCTCGCCACGCTGCCACACAAAATCCAACACTCAGTAGCCTACCTTTTGTACCACATAAAAGCCTTTAAATTTACAATTTGACTCATTTAAATTATACTGCCCCACCAAAATTTAACTGAAAACGAAATCATATAAATACATCCCAAAAACAAAGATTAAGCTTTTTCCAAGAAGAAGCTAACCGAGAATCCCCTAATCCTCAACATAAAGAATATTTATGCTGTCTTTGCGAGCTGACAGATCCCCACAAATTTTTAGATTAATAGATTGATTTTTATGGTTTTCCTTCTCCCGCAGGCGGGGGAAGGTGCCCGTAGGGCGGATGGGGGGAGGACTCTAAGAAAATAAAAACAACCAAGAAATAAGTATTTAAGGTGATTTAAATCTGACTCATTCAGCTTAAGTCATAGCGTGTGGTTGGAGGTGAATTTAATATGATAAAAACCTTAGCTTAGCTGTTTAGAGGTAAATAAAATTTTTTACATAAAGCTTTATATTGTCAATTTTTAATCCTCCCCC
>JAHZKF010000043.1 GCA_022600575.1 Gammaproteobacteria bacterium
CGATCACAAATACGCTTATCGCGTTCTTTTTTATGACACTTTTTCAGGTGTGCACATTCTTGTGCTGTAAGTCGTCTGTCCATCCGACGTATTTGATCATATCCAACTTAAATTCGCAACTCCATTAGCGATAGGTATAGAGGCTGGTTCTCGTTTGGAAGAACTTGAGTTTACTCAAATAAAAAGACCAGCCTATCATGATGAAATGGAAGAGGATTATGCTGAAAACAAGGAAAAGTAGTCAAAACACATGAAAAAAGATTTCAGCCGTGCCCCTGAGCACGTTCAAGATGAAGTCGTTCGATTGGTACTTGATTTATGCGATACATGGAAAGAAGTAACCGATAAAGTGCAACTGTTACCCGAACATAAAGACGAATCTAAAAAGCTAAATTAAAACACGACTTACTTTCGGTAGCCTACGTACCATTCTACTGAAAATCAAAAACCGTTCCAACACCATATGGGATGTGTTGTTCACCAAATGTTTTACTTAATTCAGCCTGAGTAAAGGCACCTGTACAATGCCCCGTAATAATAAAGTTAGGATTAATCGCAACTAAATCGTCAATAGTTGGGTTAATACGCTCTTTCACTTCTGATGGTGCTAAATGAAACCCACCCATTACAAAATGTATCGCTTCATTATCAGTCAGTTGCATGGCATGTCTTGTCGCATTAATCACACCGGTATGCCCACATGCAGTAAACACACAAAGACCTTTATTTTTTAAATTAAAAATAAGGCTGCGTTCATCAATCACATCCGGAGATTTTTTCCAAATACCATCTTGCTTTCGACATTCTGCTGGCGAACCTGTTTCGTATGCTGTTTCGCGCGGCACCTCTCCACTAATTAGCAATGCATTTTCAAACAACCCCACAGGTTTTTTAGATTCATGAATAACACCACCATGCGCTTCAATATCAGCATTTGTTAAATTATAACTCACCTCCGATTTATTAAATGCTCTTGGTATAAACAATTCAGGATGCGTATAAACAGGTATATCTTTGCGGCCAATCGCATCTAACACACTTAAAATACCACCATAATGATCAAAGTGTCCGTGCGACAAAATAATTGCTTCAACTTCTGTTAAATCAACTCCCATCCTTTTTGCATTATCGACCACAAGGGCTTCATCAGGACCTGCATCAAATAAAATAGTATGCGACTTCCCATCAATATGAAAACGCATAAACAAAGAGAGCCCGTTACACGCACGACAAAAATCAGAACCACAAAACGAGGTTTTATTCAAAACACCAGCACGATACTGAGATTCATTCCAACGCATATTAGGATGACTTTTGGTAAATGGATCAGATACATTATCCATTAAAGCAACGATTTCTAATCTATCAATCGGCTTCAATACTTCTATACCTTGTGTCATACATTTTCTCTCACTATTAGCTTAAAACTTAAATCAAACAATACGTGCCGATTGCAACCGTCCTATCATACGGCAATTGATAAAATTCGATGTTAAAATTAGCCGAATAATTTCTCACTAAAAACGAAAATAACTTTTCTTGCCAATAAAACCAAAGTGTATGCTTCTCACGTGATGCAAGGACATTTGGAATCTCAATAATATAACGTGCTTTGTCTACGTTGACTTCAAAAGGCAAAAAATGACGCTCACTCGCAAGATACAATGCTTGCGGAATCGACACCACGTCCATAAACCCATAATGCAGCGTCAATTCACAAATATTCTCTTTTAAGACTTTCACTTCAAAACGATTAATCGACGAAACATACGGGATATGCTCCACACGATACCTGACCAACAAAATGCGCTCTGGCAACGTACGATTAAGCTTTAAAAAATTTAAGAAACTCGCGCCGCTTTGATCATAAATATCTGTAATAAAAATAGCCGTAGTATTTGGCACATGCGTTAAACTTTTATAATCAAATTGACGTAGCGTTTTAGAAACAGCCTCTTTTTTCGCATGGTACGTCTCTTTCAGATACACCCGACCTTTGCTCCAGGTATACATAATAAACGCTGACAAACTCGCAAATACAACAGGAATCCATCCCCCCGTTAACAGTTTTTGAATATTAGCCCCCAAGAAGCCTAAATCAATCCCGCCAAAACATAAAAAGATAAGCGCAATTTTGGACCAATGCCAGTGCCAATAACGTGCCGCCACATAAGCAACTAAAAGCAAGGTTAATAACCCTTCTAAATTCACTGCAATCCCATAAGCATGGGCTATATTGCTTGAATCTTTAAAAATCATCACCAAAATCAAAGTGCCAATGGCCAATATTGTATTCACTTGTGGCACATAAATTTGACCACGTTTTTCATCAGACGTTTGAATAATAGAAAGATGCGGGTAAAGCCCAAGCAATACAGCTTGACGTATCATGGAAAACGTCGCAGAAATCACCGCTTGAGATGCAATAATTGTGGCACACGTTGCAATCACCAACAAAGGTACTGCAAACCAGCCTGGTGCTAAGTGATAAAAAGGATTATCAATGGCTTCCGGATGATTCAGTAAATAAGCACCTTGTCCAAAATAATTAAGAACCAGTGCCGGAAATGCAACTAAAAACCAACTCATTCGAATAGGGCTTTTCCCAAAGTGACCAAGATCAGCATAAAGGGCCTCACCTCCTGTCACCACTAAGAAAATCCCGCCCAATAATGCATACCCCTTCCAACCATTTGCTTGAAAAAAATGAACTGCATGAATCGGATTAATCGCTTCTAACACAACTGGGTTATCAATTATTTGAACGACACCTAAAGCCGCAATGGTCACAAACCAAATTGAAATAACAGGCCCAAAAAGTCGACCAATTTTGGCAGTCCCTAACGACTGCATCATAAATAAAGCAATTAAAATGGCACACGTAACCGGCAATACAAAAGAAGATAAACTCGGCAGCGCAATATTAACCCCTTCAATCGCACTCATCACCGAAATGGCAGGCGTTAACATGCCATCTCCAAGCATGAGTCCTGCTCCTAAAATACCAAGCACAAAGAAAAACCTTAATCGATTCGTACCTGTATGTTTAGTCAAAGCAAGTAGCGCTAAAATACCGCCTTCGCCGTCATTATCTGCTCGAAACAGTAAAAATAAATATTTAATTGAAATAACAAGTGTCAATGACCAAAAAATAAGGGATAGCACCCCCAGCACATCCGTCAAATTAATGGGCAAACCACCTAACGACTCACGCATTGCATATAACGGACTTGTTCCAATATCACCATATACAACACCCAGTGCTGCTAGGGTTAACGCCCCTGATGCCTCACGCTTTTTACTGTCCGTATCACTCAAAGTCAACGTCCTGGTTGAATAAATCATCCGAGGATAACATGCACTTTACCCCCTTTTGAAGTAAACGCGCACGCTTTACCATAAAATCATTTTGATCAAATGCAGCCGTCGCATCTTCAATTAAAACACACTCAAAGCCTTCTTCCAGTGCATCTTCAATCGAAAAATACACACAAATATCAGCACACACACCACAAAAATAAAGTCGCTTAACACCTTGATCTCGTAAATATCCCGCAAGCCCTGTACTCTTTAAGTGCTCATTATCATAAAATGCACTATAACTATCTATTCGTTTATCCATGCCTTTTCTAATAATGGCTGCAACATGATGCGTCTTAAGTTCTGGGTGCAATAAAGCGCCTGTTGTACCCTGCACACAATGATCAGGCCAAATACCCGATTTATTTACATTATTTGAAATAAAACTCTCATGCGTTTTAGGATGCCAATCTTGTGTTGCAACCACCAATTCAAACTGTTCCTGAAGCTCATTAATCACCGAAACAAGGGCGTTTGCACCCGGCACAGCTAATGAACCACCCGGCATAAAATCAAGCTGCATATCTACAATAAGTAATGCTTTCACAAAATCTCTCCATTATTTTGATTGCGCAATACCGCTAAACTCTATCATAATAGAAATTCAATACATCGCACGATATCTTTTCTTACAATGATGATAATGAAAACACTCAAAAAACTGGGTCTTATACTATTTATCACTGGATGCTTAAGCAGTTGCTTCCAACCCCCTTTTAATAATTTTCAAGCGGATAAGTTCGACGTGGGCGATTCAAATAGTTGTGAAAAACCCACCTTCCACTCACGTGCCGAACGAAACACCATCGCACGCACCACCATCCGCCGTCTTGCCTCACAAGCCGTTCAATTTGTACAACAAGGCGATCGCATGACCCTCATTGTCCCAACCGATCGTTATTATCTTTTTAATAGTCCTGATTTTGATGATACTGAATTTGTTACTTTAAATAACATTGCAACACTCATTAAACTCTTCCCCTGTAGTAAAGTTATCGTTGCAGGCTTCACTGATGATATAGGAAAACGCGCCCTTCAAGATCGCCTCTCCAAAGCACGCGCCGAAACCATGCTCACCTTTCTCTGGGCAAAAGGGGTTCCTGCCCAACGTCTAACAGCCGAAGGTCTTGGCGAACGTTTCCCAATTGGAGATAACCACATCATCCATGGCAGTGCTTATAATCGACGCATTGAAATCCAATGGTGGACCGGAAAAAATGCCCCTCCTCCGCCACCTATTCCTGAAGCCATGAAGACAAAATAAAGCATGATTTCAAAATTAATAGGCGGTGTCCTACTCATCGTCGGAACCTCCATTGGCGGAGGCATGCTTGCTCTTCCCATGGCAAATGCTGCGGCAGGCCTTATTCCTTCATCCATCGCCCTCATTTTTTGCTGGCTCATCATGACACTTGGCGCTTTTTTTATTCTTGAAACAAACTTATATGTTCCACCTGGTAAACACATGATCTCAATGGCTTATAAAACCTTAGGTAAGCCAGGCCTTTTCATCACATGGATAAGCTATTTATTACTTCTATATGCACTACTATCTGCTTATATTTCTGGTGGCTCAGATGTACTTCAAGGTGTACTAAAGCTCATCCACATCAATCTCGCAGACTGGCAAAGCACCTGCCTTTTTACATTGGGTTTTGGTGCCATTGTTTATGGGGGTATTCATCAGGTCGATTGGACCAATCGTGTTTTAATGTTTGGAAAATTAGGCATTTATTTGCTATTGGTTATCTTTATTTCTCCGTTTATCGAACTTGATTACTGGGCCCAAAATAACCCTGCTGCTGTACCAAGTACCCTTATGATTTTAATCACGTCTTTTGGCTTTGCGATTATCGTACCCAATTTACGAGAGTATTTTAAAGATGACTTAAAACAACTTAAAATCGTTATTTTAATTGGTTCACTCATCCCGCTTATTTGCTACTTTGCTTGGGATGCTGTCATCATGGGCGCACTCCCCGCCACAGGCCCTGATGGTTTAATTTCTTTAACGAATAACCCTCACCCCACCACAAGCCTTGCCAATCAACTCGCAAACGCTGTTCACAACGCAACCATTGACCGATTTTTTCGTACGTTTACTTCTATTTGCATGCTCACAGCCTTTCTTGGGGTAGCCCTCTGCCTAATGAGTTTTTTAGCCGATGGCTTAAATTTTAATCGCCGCGGTAAACAAGGCCTAAGCCTTGCCATCCTCACCTTTTTACCGCCGCTGCTTTTAGTGCTTTTTATCCCAGGCGCATACCTTAATGCGCTCCGCTATGCAGGTGTATTATGCGTTATTTTACTGATTATACTACCAGCCCTCATGACGCTTTTTGGCCGAAAAAAGTTTAAAAGCCCCTTTGTTGTACCTGGCGGAAGTTGGCCTCCTGTATTACTCTTACTCAGTGCCGCAGGCCTACTTTATTTCAGTATTTAAAGCCTGAGCATGCTTACTTTCTACTTGCATATAACCCTGAATCCAATCACTAAAATCAATAAAATCAGGCCATACCGTTTGAAGTGCCACCAATAATTTATACGCAGCTTTTGGTTGCACTTCGATTAAAGTTTCCATTAACTTGATAATTAAACGTTCACTTACCACTTTTTCTTTTCTACCGGCCTGATGAACGAAATTCTTCTCCACCACCTCACCAAATGCTTTTTTCACCGCTTCAGGAATAGGAACCATACCATCAAATACACGATGATCAGCACTCACCGTCACCGGCAAACTATCTTCGGGTTCAAACGCTTGTGATGCTTCATTCCAAACGGGCTTTCGCTGAACTGTCAACAAAGTAAACTTGGTGGTTTCATTGACACGCAAAGGCGATTTAGCACGTGAATACCCAACGGACGCAACACTACTCAGTGACACTGCAGGATTTCCTGGCATCGGATAAGGATAAACACCTGAAGCAATGTCACGCATTGTTTCATCCATCGATACGGCTAACGCTGGATAGGTTTGCTCTAAAGCAAGTCGTCGCTGATAACAATAAGTCATGAGCTTACGATTCCTAATGACCTTTTTGGTTAAACTTTTAAGCGATAATTCATGGCAATTTTCAAATAAAATAGCGCTTAAATGATCATCACATCCAGGTAACTTCACCACAAGTGCAGTCTGAGCCTGATGACTCCGATACAACTTATGATGACTTAAATACCGACGAAAAAATGAATTATCCGTAATACTCTGACTCAGTGTTTGTAACATCAGCATGGTTAATAATTCTGAGTTGTTTTTGTCTTTAAAAACATCCAACCGACTCACATTAATATCAAATTCTCCAACCATCGTTGGATCGGATGGATCTTTCCATTGCGTCATAAATACTTTACGTATTGCCGACAATTCAAGTGTTTGATTCTGCTCAGCGTAACGCTTGAATTGAGGGAAAAGAAAGGCTCTACTCTCCATCCAAAAATGCCACGCTTTTCCTGGTGCTAAATTCAGTTTGCTCAATTGGTGTTTATGTTTTTCATCTAAAATCGCTAAATAATGCTCAACACCATTCATACCTAACAAGGCCATCATGGCGCCCATATAGGAATAATTAAATAAAAGACTTGAAAGCAATTTGTCTTCTAGTAAAGCCAGTTTTGATTCCAATACGTCTCGCGCAGGCAAACCGATTTCACGATACAAATCTGCTTCACATACATGTCGATGCTCATCTTCTAAAATCATCGAAAAAACAGCTGGTGCAATATCCGCTTTATGATACGCTCGGAATAACTCTTCTATCCAAGCCTCTGCCACTAAATTAAGTAAAACCACAGCTACTTTAGGACAGTCTTCTTCACGAATAAAATTACAAAAGGCTTCCACTTCTTCATTATAAGTGGGCGGCAAAGCATACGGTGTAATCAACTCATATAAAATACGTGTAAATACCATCCCATGAAACACCTCATCTACAAGTTGTGTCCGCATGCGTTGCTTGAATTCAGCAGTTGGCATCTTTGCTTCAAACTTTAATGGTACTTGAATGGCCAACACTTCTAACTGTGCTAACAAAGAGAAAGAATGAATATAAAGTATTCGGTCATGCTTTAATTCAAATGGCAGGCCATTTTCAAAAAGCGTATCCATGCGCTTGGTCACAATAGCCTGCTCATCTTTATTGAGTGCCTCCCAACCTTCTAAAATCCACTTTTCGGCTCCCCATGTAGGTTTTAACAAGGTATTCAAGTCACCCATTACCCTCATCCTTTCAAAATAATAATATGATAAGAATCATACGCGAGGTCCTTTGGATAAAACAAGATGGCATGCTAGAATGCACACTTTCGTTTTATTCAATCATAAGCAATGACAGGAGATACAATGGTCTTAATTAACACCTCTATGGGCGACATTCGTCTGAAACTCGATGAGGAAAATACACCTAATACAGTCGCAAACTTTTTAAACTACATTCGTAGCGACTTTTATAAAGACACTTTATTTCATCGTGTAATTGACGGCTTTATGATTCAAGGTGGTGGCTTAAACGCACAAATGGAAACCAAACCAACCGATAAGCCCGTTGAAAACGAAGCAAAAAATGCTAAGAAAAATACCCGTGGTAGCATCGCTATGGCACGTACCTCAGATCCACATTCAGCAACCGCACAATTTTTCATTAACGTTGCTGATAATGCATTTTTAAACTTCACTGGTGAAAATCCACAAACCTATGGTTACTGTGTATTTGGTGAAGTTGTCGAAGGCATGGATATTGTAGACGCCATTGCAAAAGCAAAAACCGGCCAACGCTCAGGACACGCCGATGTGCCAATGGAAGATATTGTTATTAATAGCATTACAGAAGTGACCGAGTAAGTTTCAAGCCTGGATACCCCGCATAAAGCGGGGTACCTAGATAGCCCTCCTATTACTGGGGCTTAGCATCACTCCCTTCATCGGGCACATCTTCGTCAGGGATAGCTTTCAAACCTAACGTTTTAGTATCTTTCTCAACTGTATCTAACCTCCATGCATTTGCGGGTCTAAAAAAAGCCCACTGCCCTGTGCACACACGCGTTGCAACCGGTACAATCCCTAAACTTAAAACAGCCGCAATGAGATTAGCAAAAAAATAGGCGAGTTTATGATGGCTCTCTAACGTTGCTCGTGCATTTTTAACATGCGCCAAACAAGCAGCTTGCGCGGCTTCAAGTGTTTCTGTCCCGCGTGCAACCGCATCTAAGTGCGTTTTAAAAGCTTGCTTTAAGTTGCGCGCCACATAAACATCAGGGTCTCGACTCACTTTATCCGCAAACGCATCATCCTGCACTTTCTTTTTGATATGATAATCTGCGGCAGACCGATTAAGCTCTTCAGGCTCTCTTATTTTCATGGCTGCATTCACCCAGGTTGTCGAATAAATAGCATCCAACATACCGGTTACTTTGCTACGCCCTGTCACCACATATTTATTTTTAATGGTTTTATTTAAATCATCTGCAAGCTTATCTAACATTTGCAGCAACTCTTCATTTTGATTGATCACTGCATACTGTAATAAATACATTAGTGTACTAATACGAGCAGGGACTTCATCCCGAAGCTTATTTACATTACTATCAGCCGATGATAAAAGTGCCACATAATGAAAAAACTGACTAATGCCACACACCTGTTCCAGATATGTTTCATCATCTGGCTGCCTCGATTTTCCTTCTAATAACTTAAATCGATAGTCCGTATTATCCCCCATCGATTTTAAGAAAATCTCAATTTGATTTTTATAAAAAAGAAAATTAACGTCTCCGGCCCCTCGTGTATTATTAATGCCATAAATGGTCTGTTGCGCTCTATCAAGCATTAAAAAAAACTGATGCCCACCACCAAGTGGTGTATTTTGAATATCTTCTCGAGAAAAACACTGTTTATCTACACCTCGTACATTAAAGGCAAGTCTATTGTATGCATTTAATTTTGGTTTAAGATGCTCAACCATTACTGTTGTATTGTCGGTGTCGTTTAATGTTCTATCTAAAGCGGCTGAAATATCTGTTTCTGAATTGCTTTCAGGCACACGTAACCACAACTTAACACCTTTTATCTCATGTTGTGCAACTTGATATCCACCGGATGCTAATACATTTCCTTCGTCATCATGTGTAATGGTTTTTTCAGCTAACGGAGCAGGAGAATCTTGATAACAACGCATGATTTCAGATTTAAAAGCTTTATAATCATCTGCAAATAAATGCGTCCATTGATTCACTAAAATCTCTTGCTCCAAAAATGATGCAAATGCTGCTCGTTGCAGACCATCAGGATCGTTCACCGTTTGGCTACGCAGCGGAATATCTCGTATCAATGGGATACGAGGCGTGCTTGTTAAAGCAAAAGGACCCTTTTTATCAAAAAATGTTTTAAATTTCTGAATGGTCGGATTATCAGCGGCTGTCGCTGAAAAAAAAGTTGGGGTTAACATCTCAAGCTGTTGATTCGTATCAACCAATACGCCATTCACCTGTATCAGGCCACCATCAAGCTTTTCAATTTTAAATTTATCTGCAAGCAAAGCATCGGTACCATCTAACGAAATATAAAAATGTCCTGGCATATCAAAAACCTCTCATCACAACAGTGTATCTTTTAATTGTATCATAATTAATCAAATTAGTTCCAATACGTGATCCTCTTCTCACCCTCTGGTATGCTTTAGCCCACCATTTATTTGGATATATCGGAGAAAAACCATGTTTGTCATCACAGGCGGTAGCCGGGGCATTGGTGAGGCACTTGCAAAAAACATTGCAAATCAAGACCATATGGTCCTTATTATTGGGCGAGATCAAAAAACGCTCGATGCTGTTGCCAAAAACACACCTAATATCCAAACCTGTGTTGCTGATGTTTCAAAAATAGAAGGCCGTGAGAACATTCTAAAAAAACTCGAAAAGTACGACCAAATCAAAGGCCTAATCCATAATGCAGGTGCGATTGAACCGATTGCACCCATGAAAACACTTACACCTGATGCCTGGCAAAATATCATGGATATTAATCTCTGTGCGCCATTTTTTCTAACCCAAGCGCTTTATCCTCGATTAATAAATGGGCGTATACTCCATATTGGCTCGGGTGCTGCATATTTTCCTATCCAAGGTTGGGCTCCTTATTGTGTTTCTAAAGCAGGACTTGCCATGCTCACACGTAGCTGGCAGCTCGAGTGCCCTGAAGTTGCCACGGCAAGTGTGATGCCTGGTATTGTCGCAACCGAGATGCAAGCCCATATTAGAGCCTCAGAGAACATGCACCCAGATAAAAACCAATTTTTTCAAACACTAAACGAGAACAACCAACTGATTACACCTGACACCGTAGCCCATTTTTTAACGTGGTTACTCTTAACCATCGATAAAACACGCTATGTGAGCCAAGAGTGGGATATCTATGAAACCCAACATCACGTAGAATGGCTCAAAGCGCCGCATCAAGTGCCCGCACTCGAATAATTAGGAATTGGAACACGTTGTCATGCAAAAAAACACTATCACTGAGCTTACAGTACGTAGCGTGCTACTCGGTATTTTACTCACTTTACTCCTTGCTACGTCTAACGCCTATCTTGCTTTAAAATTAGGAATTTTGACCTCAGCTTCTATTCCTGCAGCCATTTTGTCTATGGGCATTTTACGTTTTTTTAAAAATCCCAGCATTCTTGAAAACAATGCTGTGCAAACAGCCGCTTCTGCAGGAGAAGCCATTGCAGGTGGTATTGTTTACACCATTCCCGCTTTAATTATTATCGACTACTGGCATCACTTTGATTACTGGACCAACTTTTTTATCGCAGCAGTTGGCGGCATTTTAGGGGTCTGTTTTTCTATCCCGCTTCGTCGAGTCCTCGTACATGACAGCAATTTACATTTTCCTGAAGGCCGCGCTATTGCCGAGGTACTGAAGTCATCTCATGAAAAAGCTTCTATTCGACCCATTGTCTATGGTGGGCTCATTGGTGCAAGTATTGAACTTGCTCAAGTCGGCTTTAAAGTACTCGCGAGTGGCTGGAGCCACTGGATTATTGTCAAAAAAACCTTACTTGGCTTTGGGGTTGGCTTTTCTGCAACCATGGTTGGTGCTGGCTTCTTAATTGGTCGCGATATGGCCATTAGCATTATTTTAGGTGCAATGCTGGCCTGGGGCATCATGTTACCTGGCGTCAGCTTACTTTATCCCGATGTCCTTATGCATCACAATGCAAACGACGCACTCATGCTTCTCTGGGAAAACAAAATGCGCTACTTAGGCATTGGCGGTATGTTATTTGCAGGTATTTGGACCTTTATGAAGCTTATCCGACCACTAGGAAAAAGCATTGTCACCTCCCTAAGTGGCTTCATAAAACAACATCACGTTGATACTATTACACGAACAGAGCAAGATATCCCAATGCCTTATATTATTATGGGCACCCTTCTTTTAGCTGCTGCTTTATTCCTTTTTTTCCAAGTGATTTTTCCACTCAAGATCATTGGTCTTGATGGCACCTATGCACCAACCCTTGTTTTTTGTTCCATGCTATATGTGTTAGTCATTGGGTTTCTTTTTTCTGTTATCACGGCTTATTTTTCAGGTATGGTTGGTGTCACAGCAAGCCCTGGCAGCTCTATTGTAATTGCCGGCATTTTATTTGCCGCGTGGTTATTACTCTCAGCGATTCACCTGTTTTCAGCAGCCCCCTTGAGTGCTGAACAACTCAAAGCAGCTGAGGCCATCACCATTATCATTGGCTCTATGGTGACAGGGATTGCTTGCATTTCAAACGACAATATCCAAGATTTAAAAGTAGGCCAACTTATCGGGGCGACCCCCTGGAAGCAACAACTAATGCTACTCTTAGGCGTACTCGTCTCAGCATTAATCATTCCACCTGTCATGCAATTGCTATTTGATGTCTATGGCATAGCCGGCATCATGCCACGTCCTGACATGGATCCAACTCACAGCCTACCTGCCCCAACGGCAGCTCTTCTTGCAGCCATTACAGAGGCTATGTTTCAAAATACGCTCCCTTGGAACATGATGTTTTCAGGTGCATCTGTCATTGTGATATTACTCATACTTAATCATACCTTTAAAATTATCCGTTTTTTTCGCCTCTCAATTTTAGGCGTTGCCATTGGCATGTACTTACCACTCACCTCTTCTGTCCCACTTTTTTTAGGCGGAATGCTCGCTTATCTTTTAGAGCGGCACCTTACAGGCCTAAATCTTAGTCCTGAAAAGACCAATAAACATCGACAGGTTGGCACACTGATTGCCTGCGGTTTAGTTGCAGGCTCAGCTTTGATGGATGTATGTGTTGCTGTACCCTTCTCATTGATGCAAAACGCAGATGCACTAGCACTCGTTGGCCCAGGCTTTGAACCCTATAGTCTCGGTTTAAGTATTGTGGTTATTCTTGGACTTGGATATTGGATGATTCGATATGTAACTCGTTTTTTTCAAAACTTTTGAATACCTTCCCCCCAATCATTGGGAGAAGGAACTCAAAATAAGTAGAATTTAATCTAAGCAACAATATCAATTACTTGATAACTAAGAATAGCTGAAACAGCAATAACGCCTGCAATTTCTAATACACGAAGAAAATAATTACTTTGTTGGGTATGATAAACCCCATCATTCGCTGGCCCCAAAACATCTTGATTATGTTCTGGTACCGCTTCAAAACTAAACAAAGGCTGTTCGTTATAAAATCCAGCCCACCATCCTTCGAGCCATTGCTCTCGCTCAGGTGAATTTAACTGGTACGGGTTATCATCTTCCTTAATATCCGCTAATGCGCATTCATATCCATAGGCATAACATTCTTCTAACGTTGGATGATCCACATGAAAACGGAATTTAAGATGGGGCAGTAACACTTTTAGTTCATTCATCATTGAGTACTCCTTCTCTTAAGAAACCTAATCAACATCGTCTGAACATCATTAACCAGTCAAACTAACACACTTATTTTACTGGTAAGATTTAGTTTATGACATACTCAAGAAAACGTGGGTAAAACATTCTTTTTTTACACTTTCTTGACAAATAAACTCATCTCTTGTCTATATAAAGTAACCCCAGATTGAATAAAGGTCAAGAAGCAAGTCTCTTTTTGGACCAGTTTGATTTATTTTTTGAATATACAATACGATCATGGAGCCGGTGATCCCGCCCTTGCCAAAACTCAATGTTTTCAGCAAGAACCGAAAAACCACCCCAATAAGATGGACAAACAATTTGCTTATCCCCCTCTGAGGCAACTAACTGCTCTGCTTCTTTGAGCAAAACAGCACGAGAAGAAATCACACGACTTTGAGGTGAAACAATAGCACTACATTGACTCATCAACGAGCGCGTTTCAAAGTAGGCTTCTGAGGCTACTCGACTAACACGCTGAACGGGTCCTCGAATACGCACCTGTCTTGCTAAATCTCGCCAATAAAAATTGAGTGCAGCATACGGCGTATTCTCAAGTTCAATTGATTTAGCACTTTCATAGTTCGTATAAAAGATAAAAGCCCCGTCTTCGAGGCCTTTTAGAAGTACAACACGTGAATTAGGAAAACCACGTGCATCTACAGTAGATAAAACCATGGCTGTGGGATCACACACCTTTTCTGACAAAGCATCAGCAAACCACTTTTCAAACTGAACCAGAGGAGAATCAGCCATATCCTCCTCATTCAAACTTCGTTCGCCATACTCGCGTCGGTTCGACGCAAAAGGTGTAAACTCAAAACCCATGATTCATACCAAGTTCATTACCAACCCATGACCTCAGCAACAGCGTCTCCTAAATCAGCAGGAGAACGAACTGTTTTAACACCTGCAGCTTCTAAGGCTTTAAACTTATCCGCAGCTGTTCCTTTACCGCCCGAAATAATGGCACCAGCATGCCCCATACGCTTACCAGCAGGCGCTGTAACACCCGCAATATAAGCAACAATAGGCTTGCTAATATTGGCTTGAATAAATTCAGCTGCTTCTTCTTCTGCTGTCCCGCCAATTTCACCCACTAAAATAATGGCTTCTGTTTGTGGATCTTCTTCAAATAAAGCAAGCACATCAATAAATGAGGTTCCTGGAATCGGATCGCCACCAATCCCAACACAGGTACTCTGTCCAAAGCCTTTATCTGTCATTTGTTTAACAGCTTCATAGGTTAGGGTTCCTGAGCGTGAGACAATCCCCACTTTTCCTGGTAAATGAATCGATCCTGGCATAATACCCATTTTACAACCACCAGGTGTAATAATACCCGGGCAATTTGGACCAATTAAACGACTCATTGTGTTCTGCTCTATGTACTGTTTTACAGATAACATATCAAGAACAGGCACGCCTTCCGTAATACAAGCAATCAGCTCAATACCTGCGTCTGCTGCTTCAAGAATTGAATCTTTACAAAATGGTGCGGGTACATAAATCACACTGGCAGTAGCACCCGTTGCATCCACCGCTTCACGAACCGTATTAAAGACAGGTAAACCAAGATGCGTTTGTCCACCTTTACCAGGTGTGACTCCACCCACCATCTGTGTACCGTATTCAATCGCTTGCTCTGAATGTAAGGTCCCTTGTTTGCCAGTAAAGCCCTGACAAATCACTTTTGTATTCTTATCTACTAAAATGCTCATGTTTAATCTCTAGCCTCTGGTCTATTTCTATCCCGCAATTGCCGCGACGATTTTCTTCGCTGCATCAGTTAAGCCATCTGCAGCGATGACATTCAAATCACTTTTATTTAAGATATCAGCCCCTTTTTCAGCCTGATTACCTTCAAGACGTACGACAACAGGTAACGTCATTTTGACTTCTTCAACCGCTGCTAAGATACCTTCTGCAATCAAATCACAACGCACAATACCACCAAAAATATTAACCAAAACACCTTTAACATTTTCGTCTGATAAAATAATTTTAAAGGCTTCAGCAACCCGCTCTGCAGTCGCACCACCACCAACATCTAAGAAGTTAGCAGGGTCACCACCATGCAGTTTAATCACATCCCTCGTTGCCATAGCAAGGCCTGCGCCATTCACCATACAGCCAATATTTCCGTCCAATGGAATATAATTTAATTCCCAATCTCGCGCATGATTTTCTCTATCATCTTCTTGCGTTGTATCTCGTAAACTTTTCAATTCAGAGTGCCGATAAAGCGCATTTTCATCCAACGACACTTTGCCATCTAGGCAAATTAAATCACCCGCTCCCGTCACAACCAACGGATTAATTTCTAATAAACTCAAATCACATGCCACAAAAAGCTCACCAAGCTTCGTCATGATATGTGTTAACTGCCGAATTTGAGGTGTTGTTAAGCCTAAGGCAAAACCTGCTTCTCGACACTGATATGGCATAATACCAAGCATTGGGTCCATTTCAATTTGGATGATTTTTTCAGGCGTGTTCTCAGCCACTTGCTCAATATCAACACCACCTTCAGTTGAAGCCATAAACACAACGCGACGCGTTGCTCTATCAACCACAGCTCCCAAATAAAGCTCTCTTGCAATATCACTGGTTTCTTCAACCAAAACAGCATGAATGGGCTGGCCTTCTGCATCAGTCTGATACGTCACTAATCGCTGTCCAAGCAAGCTTTGAGCAAACTCTGCAAGTGTTTCTTTATCTGAAACCAACTTCACACCGCCTGCTTTTCCGCGCCCTCCAGCATGGACCTGCGCTTTGACGACCCACGTTGGTGTTGATAAAGTTCTTGCCACTTGTAGGGCATCTTCAACATTATATGCAACATCCCCTTTTGGTACCGGCAAGCCATATTGTGCAAACAGTTGCTTAGCTTGATATTCATGTAAATTCATATTTCAACACTCTATTTCTATTAAATATTTAATAACAAACGCGAAGGATCTTCTAACAACTCTTTCACGCTCACCAAAAACTGTACCGACTCACGGCCATCAATCAATCGATGATCATAAGATAAAGCCAAATACATCATCGGACGAATCACAATTTCCCCAGACTCGACCACCGGTTTGTCCTGAATTTTATGCATGCCTAAAATAGCAGTCTGAGGCGGATTCAAAATAGGCGTTGACAAGAGCGAGCCAAATACACCGCCATTCGTAATTGTAAAGGTCCCTCCTTGCATATCTTCCATCGCCAACTTCCCATCACGTGCACGAACAGCTAAATCACCAATGGTCGATTCAACTTCAGCCATCGATAAAGTATCTGCATCACGGATAACAGGCACAACTAAACCACGCTCTGTTGATACTGCAACCCCCACATCATAATAGCCATGATAGACAACGTCTTCGCCATCAATCGATGCATTAACTGAAGGGAACCGCTTCAACGACTCAACCACAGCTCGCGTGAAAAACGACATAAAACCGAGCTTTACGCCATGCTTTTTCTCAAAGGCTTGCTTATATTCTGCTCGCAAGTCCATCACAGCTTTTAAATTAACTTCGTTAAAGGTGGTCAACATTGCCGCCTCATGCTGTGCTTGCAACAACCGCTCTGCAATACGAACACGAAGTCTAGACATCGGAACACGTCGCTCTTCGCGCAAACCTGCGGCAATGGGTGCAACTGTTGTCGCAGGTGAGCTGTTACCTTCTTTACGTGTTCTGGCAATAAAGGTTTCAACATCCTCTTTTGTGATACGTCCGTCTTTTCCTGATCCTGAAATATCTGCAGGGTTCAAACCATGCTCATCCATCAGACGTCTCACAGCAGGACCTGTCGAAGGTGTGCCTCCTTTAGGCTCTTCCACTTTACGCTCTGCTGCTGAAGCAGAATCGTTTGAAGCCTTAGCCGGTGCCGCAGCACCTGCTTTTAATTGTGCTAACACTTGACCCGCTTCAACTGTATCGCCTACTTGGAACAAACAAGCTTCGAGCACACCATCCGCAGGAGCAGGTACTTCTAAAACAACTTTATCTGTTTCAAGATCAACTAAATTTTCATCACGAGACACCTGGTCGCCTGGTTTTTTATGCCAGGCTGCGATAGTCGCGTCAGCTACCGACTCAGGTAAGGCTGGTACTTTGACTTCGATTGACATGATTTCGACCTTTTTTAATTCAATTCAACAAGAACACACATGCAGGTAACACAGCTACCCTATCAATGCCTGTTCCACCAATGCCTTTTGCTCTTCAGCATGAAGATTCGCACTTCCAACAGCAGGCGACGCAGCAAACCCACGTCCAGCATATTCAAGCACCTGCTCTGGACCTAAACAATCTGAAATATGGTGTTGCGATGAAAACCAAACACCTTGGTTTTTTGGCTCTTCTTGACACCAAATAACCCGCTTTCCTTTAGTATACTTGGCAAGTTCCGCTCGAAGCGCTACTTTAGGAAAAGGATAAAGTTGTTCCACACGAATAATCACCACGTGTTTATACTTTTTTTCTCGACGTTTCTGCAACAGGTCATAATAAACCTTTCCTGAACACAACACCACCCGTTCAACATCCGCAGGCTTCATTGCGTCCACTTCTGGAATCACTGTATGAAACTGTCCATCTTCTAAATCTGACAACGGTGAAACAGCTAATTTATGTCGTAACAAACTTTTTGGCGTCATTACAATCAACGGCTTTCGAAACGGCCTTATCACTTGACGTCGCAACAAATGAAAAATTTGGGCAGGCGTCGTTGGAATACAGACTTGGATGTTTTGTTGTGCACATAACTGCATATATCGCTCAAGGCGTGCAGATGAATGTTCTGGTCCTTGACCCTCATAGCCATGAGGCAACAACATCACAAGGCCACTTAAACGCCCCCATTTCTGTTCACCCGAACTAATAAACTGATCAACCACAACCTGCGCACCATTCGCAAAGTCGCCAAATTGTGCTTCCCAAAGCACCAAAAATTGAGGTTCAGATGCAGCATAACCATATTCAAAAGCAAGCACTGCTTCTTCCGACAATACAGAGTCAATCACAAGTGCTGGATTTTTTAAATCAGTCGCAACTTCTTCTAAAGGTACAATGACTTTCCCTGTTTTCATATCATGAATCGCTGCATGCCGATGTGCAAACGTTCCGCGTCCACAATCTTGCCCGGATAAACGAACACCGTAACCTTCATGCAATAAAGTTGCATAGGCCATCGTTTCGGCATATCCCCAATTCATAGCAAGTTCACCTGAAGCCATCTTTTCTCGTTCAAGAAATAAACGTTTCACAACAGGATGAATTTCAAAATTTTTCGGTAACGTTTGAAGCTTTTTAAACAAGGAGCGGACTGTTTTCAAACTCACTGTTGTATCCGTAGGCTCGTCCCATGGTGTATTAAAGTAAGGGGTCCAATCAACAGCCAATTTTCCTTTGTAATTAGCATGTGTCACCTTAACCACGGCTTCTTCACGATCTAATGTATCGCGATACGTATCCATTGCTTGCTTTACTTCATCATCAGAAACTAAATTCTCCGCAATCAGTTTTTCTGCATACAATGCTCGGAGTGTTTTTAAGCTTTTTATTTTTTGATACATAAGCGGTTGTGTCACAGATGGCTCATCCGCCTCATTATGACCATGGCGCCTATAACAAACCAAATCCAAAACCACATCACGCTTGAATTTCATACGAAATTCAAAGGCAATTTTTGTAGCAAAAATAACAGCTTCCGGATCATCTCCATTCACATGTATCACTGGCGCCTGAACCATTTTCGCAACATCTGTACAATATAAAGTAGAGCGCGCATCCAAAGGATTACTGGTTGTAAATCCAATTTGGTTATTAATCACAATATGCACCGTTCCGCCAGTAGAATAACCACGTGCCTGGGAGAAGTTAAAGGTCTCCATCACAACCCCTTGGCCCGCAAATGCAGCATCGCCATGAATGACCACCGGTAACACTTGATTTTTGTCTAAGAGATCGCCGCGTCTACGTAAACGTGAACGCGCTGAACCTTGTACCACAGGTCCAATAATTTCAAGATGTGAAGGATTAAATGCAAGGGCTACATGAACCGTATCACCCAAACGTGTTTCAATATTAGATGAAAAACCAAGGTGATATTTTACGTCTCCTGTGCGCTCAAGTTTTACTTTACCCTCAAACTCTTGAAATAGTTGTTTTGGATCTTTTCCTAGCACATTCACTAAAACATTTAAACGACCACGATGCGCCATCCCAACAACCACTTCACGCACTTCTTTCTGACCCGCTTCTCGAATAATCTCGTTCATCATCGGAACTAAAGCGTCGCCACCTTCAAGCGAAAAACGCTTTTGACCAACATAACGCGTTCCTAAATAACGCTCTAAACCATCGGCTGCAATGAGTTCTTTTAAAATATTTTTTTTCTCAGCCGCATCAAACGATAACCGTCCGCGCACCGATTCCATTTTGTGCTGAAGCCATTTCACTTCTTCTGTTGCCGCAATGTGCATATATTCAACACCAATACTGCCGCAATAGGTTTGTCGTAAAGCTTCTTGGATAAGCTTTAGTGACATGGGTTGTTTAGAGAAACTTTTCCCAGGACAAAATGATAGGTCTAAATCAGCTTCTGTTAAATCATGATAGCCAAGTGTAAGACTCGGAGGTGTTTCTCGGTCTAACATTTCAAGAGGGTCTAAATTTGCAGCTAAATGTCCATTCGCACGATATGCATTAATTAAATCAGCAACAGCCCCTTGTTTATCATCATGCGCTACAGTCACTGCTTTTTTAGGATGTTTTGCTTGATTTAAAAAGTACTCACGAAGCGTGCGATGCGATACGTCCGCACGACCGTCATCTCCCGCTGGCAATGCACGAAAAGTTGTCTGCCATGCTTCAGAAACAGAACTCGGGTTAGCCAGATAGTCCTCATACAACCCATCAACATAGGCCATATTTCCACCTGACAAATAAGCTGTTTCCCAGGCGTTTTTTAAGGTGTCACTCATAAAACTTTTCTCCAACGAAAATAGTCATCAGGTTTCGTCGTCCAACATTTGATGCCTGATTTCTCCAATTGCAGCCGTTGGATTGAGTCCCTTCGGACAAACCGAAGCACAATTCATAACACTCCGGCAGCGAAATACACTAAACGGATCTTGTAAATCTTCTAAGCGTTCTTCAGTCGCTGTATCACGGGTATCAGCCAAAAACCGGCGAGCCTGTAAAAGTCCTGCAGGCCCAACAAATTTCTCCGGATTCCACCAAGAAGAAGGACAAGAACTCGTGCAACAAGCACATAAAATACACTCGTACAGCCCGTCAAGTTTCGCACGATCCTCAGGTGATTGCAGCCGTTCACGTGTTGGCGGCGCCGTGTCATTTTGAAGATAGGGTTTAATACGCTCATATTGCTCATAAAAAACCGTCATGTCAACAATTAAATCACGTATAACCGGAAAGCCTGTTAACGGACGAATCACAACCCGGTTGGTTTTTAGGCCTGATAGTGCCGTTACACAAGCAAGCGCATTTGCACCATTCACATTCATACCATCTGAACCACACACACCTTCTCGACAGGAACGACGAAAAGATAGTGTTGGATCTTGCTCTGCTTTAATACGCTCAAGTAAAGTCAATAACATCGGATCATTTTTAAGCGGTACATCTAACTCATAGTGTTGCATATATGGTTTTTCATCTACTTCGGGATTATACCGATAGATAGATAAATGAAGGGTTCGACTATCCGTCATAACATATCCTCATTAATAAACGCGTTCTTTTGGCTCAAATGGCTCAACATATTTGGGTAACCGATTAACTGGACGATAATCAATGGCATCTCCCTCTCCAAGATATAAAGTATGTTTAATCCAATGTGCATCATCTCGCTTCGGATAATCTTCTCGACTATGTGCACCACGACTCTCTGTGCGTGCCAAAGCCGATACTGCTGTCGCATACGCTGTCGCCATTAAATTATCCAACTCTAACGCTGTAATGCGCTCTGTATTAAACACTTTGCTCTTATCTAACAAACTTGAAGAAGCCAAACGTTCGCGCAATGAATTCAAACGTTTAATACCCTCCTCCATGACTTCTCCTGTTCGAAAAACGCCGAAATCCTCTTGCATCACGCGTTGCATCGCATCTCGAATGGCAGCCGGGCTCTCACCTGTTGCAGCTGAGTTTTCCCAACGCATATAACGCCCAAGTGACGCATCAATATCATCATCACTCACATGCCCTAAATCAGGTAATTCATTTCCTTGCCATAATTGTTCAACATGCAATCCTGCAGCACGACCGAACACCACTAAATCTAACAACGAATTCCCGCCTAAGCGATTAGCACCATGCACCGAGACACATGCACATTCGCCAACGGCATATAAACCTTCCACGACAGCATCAGCCCCTTTATGCCGTGTGAGCACTTGTGCATGTATGTTGGTTGGAATACCCCCCATACTATAATGACACGTCGGTACCACAGGAATAGGATCAACAATAGGGTCAACGCCCGCAAACGTTTTAGATAACTCTCGGATACCAGGCAAACGCGCCTTAATTAAATCAGCACCCAAATGGTCAAGTTTTAACTTAACGCAATCAACCCCGCCTACATCAAACCCTTTTTTACCACGAAGCTCTAATGCTATCGCACGCGCAACCACATCTCTTGACGCTAAATCTTTCACATGAGGCGCATAACGTTCCATAAAACGCTCACCATCTTTATTGATAAGATAGCCACCTTCTCCGCGACAACCTTCTGTCACAAGTACTCCCGCACCCGCAATACCGGTTGGATGAAACTGCCACATTTCCATATCTTGTAGTGGCAAGCCTGCTCGCATTGCCATGCCAAACCCATCTCCTGTATTAATCAGAGCATTGGTTGTTGACTGATAAATACGACCTGCACCACCTGTGGCTAAAATACATACACGCGCCTGGAAAAAAACAATTTCTCCTGTTTCCATACAAAAGGCTGTCGTACCTACAACACGACCATCTGCATCTCGTACTAAATCAAGTGCAAACCATTCACTATAGATATGTGTTTTTGCTTTAATATTTTGCTGATACAAGGTATGCAATAAGGCATGACCTGTTCTATCAGCTGCGGCACAAGTACGCGCTGCCTGCTCACCACCAAAGTTTTTCGACTGTCCACCAAACGGGCGTTGATAAATCTTACCGTTATCCATTCGCGAAAAAGGCAAGCCCATATGTTCAAGTTCATATACCGCTTCGGGACCCATTTTACATAGATATTCAATACAGTCTTGGTCACCAATATAATCGGCACCTTTCACTGTATCATACATATGCCAACGCCAATCATCTTCATCCGAGTTACCAAGTGCCGAAGTAATGCCACCTTGTGCTGACACGGTGTGAGAACGCGTCGGAAAAACTTTCGATAACAAAGCCACTTTAAGCCCGGAGTTAGCAAGCTGAAGCGCTGCTCGCATGCCAGCGCCGCCAGCGCCTATGATCACTGCATCAAATGTATTTTTTCGTGCCAATGCCATCGTTATTGTCCCCAAATCATCATAAAGCCGCCAATCAACTGACTCAGCAACACAAACATGACCAATGACTGAATACAAAGCCGCAATACTGTCGGCTTAATATAGTCCGTCGTGACGGTCCAAATACCAATCCATGCATGCAGTAAAACTGTAAACAAAGCCAAAGCCGTTGCCACCTGAAACCAGGGTGTGTGAAACAGCGCACGCCACTTTGGGTAATCCCAAGGTGCACACCCAACCCAAACCGTCATCAATAAAACAGAATAAACAGCTAAGTAAATTGCGGTTAAACGTTGAATCAACCAATCTTTCAGGCCATTACCCGTTAAACTTGTTACGCTGCTGACCATAAACATACTCCCATCGCCATACTCGCTAACACCGAAAGCCCAATCACAATCAATGCACTTTTTCGTCCAGCTTCAGCGGTTTCGCCGATGCCCGTATCCATCAATAAATGACGAACACCTGCCAGCAAATGATAAATCCAGGCTGAACTGAACGCCCAAATGACAAGCTTGTGTAGCGCACAAGTCATAATAAGCATTTTTAAGTGCTCAAATGATGCAAGAGATACTAATGACTCTCTCAAAAAATAAAGCATCACAGGCAATAATAAAAACAAAACAAGCCCTGAGACACGATGCAAAATAGATGCAATCGCCATTGGGGGGTATTTAAGACTCCCCAAATCTAAATTAACCGGTCGTTGTTGATTCACAGTCAGAGTCTTCCTCATTGAAAACAGAATGTTAGAAACAAAATAAAGTATACCACCCTGCCTACAAAAAGTTGACCCTTTACATAAAGTAGCATAAAAATATTGCTGATATTGTGTCCGTTTTTTTAACCAAACGTTACCCACCCTATACTGGCCTCTATTAAAAACGTTACTCTTCAGCACTATTACTGTAAATGAACCCCTTTTATATGTCTTTATTTAATGCAATATGATAAAATTAAAGTAACTAGTTTGTTTTACCGAGACTTTTATTTATGCCAAAGATCATTTATTCAGCTACTTCTAAGATAACGCTGACGTCTTACAATCAAGAATGTAAGGACAATGGTACAGAAAACGCTGTATTCATTTTCCCTGGAAATAGTAGCCATCATCGTAATACCGGGGCTATTACAGATAAAATATATGCAAAAAAAGGGGGAGGAGGCCTCGCTTCGGTGGCAGCTTCACTCGGTAAAGCTAACCACCCTACACTCAGTTTACCAACAACTTCAATGGAGGAATGGTCTACTAACAAAGCTCAACAAGCTACTGTCCATCAAGCTGTTGCTGATTTGTATGCAGCAGTTGGGCTAGGCTATGACTTAATGCTTCCTGTAAGAAAGCATCACTCTGACCATTATTTTTCTGCCCCTTTGTCAGGTACTGAAAATAAAGAACCTAGTTTTTGGGGGGGTATACAAAAAGCGGTAAACCTTGCACTAGCTGATGAATACACACAACAACTAGATAGGTTAAGCCTTTTTCTCAGTGAGATTGAATCGCTCGGTGAAGAACAAGCAATTAATCATTTAACTCAATATGACGCTACCCTTTCTGAAGCTTACAATACGGGTAAAATGAGTGGTAATACTCAAGTACCACCTGCTATAACTCCCCGTTCATCTACTGCACCTAAAAGCACAGATAAAGCACCTTCTAAGAACACAACAATAAGCGATACAAATGACATAGACTGGTCTTTCATAGGGCAATGCTTAAGTGCTGTTACGATGCTAGTAGGAGGAGCACTCCTTGTTGCTGCATGGTTTGTCAGTATACCTGCACTAACAGGTGCTATAACGTTGGCAATAGGTACTTCTGGTTTAGGAGTGTCTACTTTTTTCAAAGATAATCCAACTGAAGAAACTGATGTAACCAACCCCAAGCTTACAAAGTAAGAACCACCCTATCGCGCCAGGACTAAAAACAAAAGCCAAAACCTTTTCTCATCACCGACTGCTGACACTCGGTTGACGATAAGTGTCTCTTGGCGCTTCAGGTGGATACCCATAACCTTGTTCTGAGATTTGTTTGACGTTTTGTAGGTATTTCTCACCCCAATCACCAGGGTCAAAATTAGTCACAACCACGTTATATTTCAAATTGATAATCGACTCAAACCCTTTACGCTGGGCAAATTCATGGCCTCCTAACGCAATTTGAACCTCAGTTTGCTCATCTGTACCACAAGCTTTTAAACGCTCGATTAACACGGCGACCATTTTTTCAATGGTAAAGTAAAGTTTACACATCGAAAAACCAGCTGCGTATCCATCTTCACCTTTTGAGGTACTCAGTTGATCCCCAAAATCAACAATAGGATATACAAACTCAAACTGATTCGACTCGGGTAATTGTTCAGGCAACAATAATTTAGGCGGTGAAAATCGTTCAAGCGTCGGCGTTGTAATATAAATATGAAAATCTGCTAGCCGCCACCACAAAACAGCAACAATTTCGATGGGCGTTAGCAAATCAAACTCGCCATCCATCAATGTGGCACGCTGTGCTTCCATCGCCTGAATAAGGGTTTTATCCGACATATCATCCGCTGTCATGCAATCCCGCCTATTCTACCTTAATATGTATTTTATCTTAGCTGAACTTTCAAACAATTAAAATGGAATCTCTAAGCTTTCATCTAAAGCCTGAAGCTCAACCTTGAAAAGTGCTTTAATTTTATCAAGCCCCACATCACTTTCAGCTTCAAACCGTGCAACCAAACAAGGGGTGGTATTCGATGCACGAATTAAGCCCCATCCATTTGAAAACTCAGCCCGCAAGCCATCAATCGTAATTAAGTCTGCATCTGGAAAAGAGGCTTCTTTTATAAACTGCTTTATAAATTCAAACTTTTTCTCATCAAAAATAGGAATTTTAATTTCAGGTGTATTCACACTATTTGGAATGGTTTCAAACAACGCACTGAGTTTTTGTTTTGAAGCACTCATTATTTCGAGCAAACGACAGGCACTGTATAATGCATCGTCAAAACCATACCATCTGTTTTCGAAAAAAATATGCCCGCTCATCTCTCCTGCTAATGCTGCATGCGTTTCTTTCATAACGCTTTTTACAATAGAGTGGCCTGTAGGACACATTCGTGGCACACCTCCTGCCGCACGAATGACATTCGCTAAATGACTAGAACATTTCACATCAAAGACCACGGTCGCACCAGGTACCGCTTTTAAAACTTGTTGCGCATAAAGCATCATCAAGCGATCAGGCCAAATGACCTCACCTGTATTGGTTACAACACCCAACCTATCTGCATCACCATCAAATGCCAGTCCTACATCAGCTTGATGCAGAGCAACTTCAACTCGTAAATCTTCTAAATTTTCTAAAACAGTTGGATCGGGGTGATGATTAGGAAAGCTACCATCCACTTCACAATAAAGTTCAATTACCTCACAGCCAAGCTGCCTTAAAATATTAGGAATCATTGCGCCTGCAACACCATTCCCACAATCAACCACCACACGAAGCGGATGCTCAACAACCATATCACTCACGATACGTGTGATATAATCTGGCACAATAGTAAGCAACTTATCTTGTCCTGAACCCGACTTGACCCTGCCTGATAACACGCGCTCATGTAATGCTTTAATATCTTCTTCAACAAGCGTTTTGCCCGCCAAAACCATTTTAATGCCGTTATAATCAGCAGGATTATGACTGCCTGTTACCATCAAGCCACTATCAATGCCTGAGGTTTTTGTCGCATAATACATGACAGGCGTTGGCACTTCACCTAAATCAAATACATTAATACCACTATCAAGTAAACCTTGTTTTAATGCATGTGAAAGCACAGGGCTACTCAATCGTGCATCACGAGCAAGACAAATATCCGCCCTACCAAGTGTTTCTAACTGGCACGCAATAGCCTGTCCAATCATATAGAAGGCATGCTCATCCAACTGCTCACCAATCACACCTCGTATATCGTAAGCACGAAAAACCGTCGGCGAAATCTCACGTCGTTGATATATCATTGTTTCAACCATACGTCATTACCTCCCTGAACTTCCAAAACCACCTTCTCCACGTGAACTTTCATCAAATGAAGTCACCACTTTAAATGTTGGTTGTACTACTGGTAAGAAAACCAACTGTGCAATTCTATCGCCGGGTTCCACTGTAAAATGTTCTTGATTTCTATTCCAACAAGATACTTTAAGCTCACCTTGATAATCTGAATCAATCAACCCAACCAAATTACCCAACACAATGCCGTGCTTATGACCTAGTCCTGAACGCGGTAGAATCACAGCAGCTAAATTCGGGTCTGCAATATAAATCGAGAGCCCTGTTGGTAATAATATGGTCTCGCCTCCTGCAATTTGAAGTGGCGCATCAGTACAAACGCGCAAATCAAGCCCTGCAGATCCAGGGGTTGCATAGCTAGGAAAATCAATACTTTTTCCGATACGAGAATCTAAGGTTTTAAGCTGAATAGCAGGTTTCATTTTTTTTACTTATATCAAAACAAACGTGGTCGTCATTTTGCAAGCTTGCAGCAAGAATTGCAACCAGTTGCCCCGCAAGACGTACTTTATGAGCGATAGGCAACACCTGTTCACCTGTTTTTGTTAATACTGTCACTGCCTGTTCATCTACATCAAATCCAAAGCCATCTCCCACCCAGTTCGCAACAATACAGTCCAGCTTTTTTCTCTCTAGCTTAGCACGAGCATTCAGCATTAAATCATCTGTTTCAGCAGCAAATCCCATGACATATTTAGCCTGTTTGGACAAAGAAACCTCAGCTAAAATATCAGGATTTTGTTTCAAATCAATCGATATACCTTGATTACCCTGCTTTTTCATTTTATGTGCTGCGGGTAAGCCAGGCGTATAATCTGAAACAGCCGCAGTCCCAATAAATATCATTTCGGGTTTCAATGCAGCCATCACTGCCTGATACATTGCCTGCGCCGAATCAACCGATTGAAAATGTATCCCCTCAGGCGGCCTAAGCGTTGATGGGCCACTGATTAACGTCACATCAGCACCCGCAATCTGTGCCGCACTTGCAAGCGCATACCCCATTTTTCCAGAACTGTTGTTACTTAAATAACGTACCGGATCAATTGCCTCTCGTGTGGGACCTGCTGTAATAAGTACATGCTGTCCAAGTAATACATTTTGTACCTCTTGCAAACGCAAGGCATTGATAATATCCAAGACCTCACTCATACGCCCAAGACCTTCGTCACCACAGGCCTGCACGCCATTTCCTGGCCCAACCATTAAAACACCACGCGCGCGAAGACAATTCACATTAGACTGTGTCGCTGCATGATGCCACATGCCCTGATTCATCGCAGGACAAACAATCAATGGTACTTTCAGTACTAAAGCAAGTGTTGAAAGCAAATCATCCGCTATACCATGAGCAAGTTTTGCTATCATATTTGCTGTGGCTGGGGCAATAACACAATAATCGGCCCAACGCGCAAGCTCAATATGCCCCATTGCTTGCTCTGCCGCCTCATCAAATAAGCAACATCGTACTTCACGACCACTCAAGGCTTGTAAGGTTAAAGGCGTTACAAATGCCTTCGCTGAATCCGTCATCACAACCTGAACTTCGGCCCCCAGCTGAATTAATTCACGAATTAAATAGGCTACTTTATAGGCCGCAATGCCACCACATACACCTATTAAAATCCGCTTACCTTCAAAATCTCGCATGCCTTTATACCTTCAATTCATTAATCTAGCGTTTGTCGGTAACGCTTAACACCTATCAACATCACAACCAACATGAAGCCTAAAATAGGGATTATCTCACGCCAGACATCTAAAAAGCCACTCCCTTTAAGCATAATACCACGCACAATGGTTAAAAAATGAGTTAAAGGTAATATATTACCAAGCATTTGCGCCCATTCTGGCATGCCTCGAAATGGAAACATAAAACCAGATAATAACAATGAAGGTAGAAAGAAAAACATGGCACTCTGAACAGCTTGTAATTGATTGCTTGCGATGGTCGAAAAAGTAAGCCCCATTGCCAAATTAGCGGCAATAAAAGGCAAACAAAGCACAAGCAATAATAACACGCTGCCCGTCATCGGCACATCAAACAAATATTTAGCAAACCCCAAAATTAAAAGGACTTGTACATAGCCAACTGCTATATAAGGTAAAATTTTTCCAACCATAACCTCCAGCGGTTTTAATGGCGTTGCCAACAAATTCTCCATTGTTCCACGTTCGTACTCACGTGTAATCGCAAGTGCCGTGACAATAACAAGTGTCATGGTCAACACCACACCAAGCAAACCTGGCACAATATTATAAGCTGTAATTGCAAGTGGGTTATACACAGAATGAACCAAAGGAATATAAGGTGGCGGTTGTGGCTTTGATTCGCTTAAATTACCATCCATTTCCCAATCAAATACCTGATTTGGCAATGTGTTAAATACATCCACTGCACGTGAAGTTGCAGCAGGATCAGTTGCATCAACTTCTAAAAGCACAGACGGGTGTAAGCCACGCACCAAGTCTCGTGAAAACCCAGGAGGAAAGTTGACAACAAATTGCACGTCAGCCGTTTTAAGTAAATGCGCTGCTTCTTCTTCTGTCACAACCGGTGCTATAAAGCGAAAATAACTCGATTGCTCCATCCCTGTTAAGATACGTCGCGCAAACGTACTATGTGTATCACCAACAATTGCTGTAGGTAAATGACGGGGATTCATATTAATTGCATAGCCAAATAAAATCAGCTGAATCAAAGGAATCCCTACCATCATCCCAAACGTCGCTTTATCCCGACGCATTTGGACAAACTCTTTCGCCATAACAGCCTTTAAACGCCCCACCCAAGCAAAGCTCACTTTGACGCTCCCTCTGATTGTTCAACCAGTCGAATAAATGCGTCCTCAAGGGTTGGTTCAATCAAATGCCAAGTGATTGCCGTGGTTTTAACCAACGCTTCAAGCCCTAACTCAATAAGCTGCTTATCTACACCACATACATGAATATAACGTCCAAATAGAACAGCTTGACTCACACCTTCCATTTGCTTAATTGTTTGTAGCAAATGTGTTGTAACCTCTCCCTTAATTTCCCAGGTATTTAAATAGGTTGCTTTAATCACATCATCTACGGTCCCTGTAATCATTAAGTCACCATAAGCAAGGTATGCAAGGCGGGTGCAACGCTCCGCTTCATCCATATAATGCGTAGACATCAGAATGGTAACGCCCTGCTCACTTAAGGTATGAATCGTATCCCAAAAGTCACGTCTCGCAATGGGATCAATCCCTGCTGTTGGTTCATCTAGAAGCAATAAAGCGGGTTCATGGAGTAAACAAGCTGCAAGTGCAACACGTTGTTTCCAACCCCCTGAAAGCTCACCTGTTAATTGACGACGGCGCTCTGTCAAATTCAGTTGTTCTAAAATGCGCTCAATGCTCTGCTTTGATTTTTGAACCCCGTAAATTTGCGCGATAAAACTCAAATTTTCTTCAACGCTTAAATCAGTGTAAAAGCTATATTTTTGCGTCATATAGCCAACCTGCTGTCTGATTTTTCTAGATTCTTTTAAAATATCATACCCAAGACAGGTACCCGCACCTGAGTCAGGCGTCAATAAACCACATAACATACGAATCGTGGTTGTTTTTCCGCTTCCATTAGGCCCTAAAAAACCAAAAACTTCTCCTCGCTTCACCTGCAAACTCAAATCACGAACAGCAAGCTGTTCTCCAAAACTTTTCTTTAAATGCTCCACATCAATCACAAGAGAAGTTGGCATCTTAAAATCCACTGACAGTGACGGGTTGACCCGCTTTAAATAAGCCTGTCTTCATAGGCTTTGCCCTCACTCGAAAAACAAGCTTGTCATAATTATTACGACTATAGGTCAATGGTGGAGCATATTCAGCTGAAGGAGCAATATAAGCAATGACAGCTTTACTCGACGAGCAACCTGCACAAGTGACGGTCACTTTTTGACCTTCACGAAGTTTAGGTAATTGTGTGACCGGAACAAAAAATTCAATCCAAACATTTTGGGGAAGTTGAATAGATGCAACCGGTTTTCCTGCTGGTACCCATTCCCCTTCTACAAAAAAAGTATCGGCTACCGTACCTGCATCCGGCGCATATCGTGTTTTCTGACCAAGCTCCCATTCAGACATTTTGTGCCGCACAGTAACAGCACTTAGCTTTGCTATTTGCGCTAAAATCTTATTATCTCGTGCACCTAATTTTGAAAGTGCTACTTGTTCTAAACGCTGTAATCTTAAAGCCTGTAACTCTTTAAAACGTTGAAAAGCAGCATCTGACTCATCACGACTACCGGCTTTTTTTGCATAAAGCTCTTTAAAACGCCTCATGCGAAGTTTTGCCAGGCTTAAACGCGCTTCAACCTGTTTTACCTGTGCCTCAGCTATTGCAATTTCGGCTTCACGCTTTGGTTTTTTTAAGTCTAATAAAACACTTTTTTCTTCTTTGATAATTTTCTCAAGCTGCATCACTTTTAACTGCTCCGGATTAGAAGCCAACCTAAAAATTAAATCGCCCTTTTTAACAGCAGCCCCTCGAGACACAGGAAGACTCACTAAAGTCCCTGCATAAGGTGATGCAAGATAGAGATCTTCAGATTCAACATAACCCTGTACCGAATGATTGGCACGACTATCGCACCCACTGAATAACAATGAGGTCAATAAGAAGAAAAAAGAAAAAAGAACTTTGATTCTCATCCAATTAATCGACTTTATTTGGCGGAGTATTCCTAAAGTATATGCCATAAAACGTCAGACATGAAAAAGAAGTTATTTTTGGATATAGTTACTCATATAGACTAAATTAAAACTAATATATTTTTATATTGGACTCTTAATGCCAGGAAAACCCATTCACGCCGTTTCATTTGATATGGATGGCGCTATTTTTAACACCCGTCAGTACCACCACTTAAAAGAAAAAGATGATAACGCTGTCGTGAACAGTAACCAAACTCTCTTAGTCAAAATCAGAGAAAATAGTGCTAACTACGCTGAAACCATCGTTTTCGTTGGCTCAAACCGACAAGATTATGATCATGACCAACTTAACTCTGAACGTAATGAAACAGAACCCTGTTTTTCTGCCATTCAAAAACTGAGTACAGCGCTAGACGCCAGATTAGATCCATTCCTTTTAGCTGATGTTTATCGTGAAACAAATAAAGGTTTCGAGCCAGGGTATGCTTTTGGTCTCACTCAGCGCCGAGATGTCGAAGGTCTAAATCATCCTAGATGGATTTTTGATGAGACCAAAGCAACAATTTTATATGCCCAAATGCATAAACTAGCCAATGAGCATCCCAATGAAACCATTGAGTTTGATTTTTTTGATGATCGCGCCGATATTTTAATTTCATTACATGATTTTTATACCAACCATCCTGACCTCGTTCCTACAAACGTAACCCTACATCTAAATCATTATCTTGGAGATAAGCCTAAGTGTGTTTCAACATTAAAAGGCACGGGTATGATTGATCAAAATTACGTCGCTACTACTAAAAAAATGGGGACAGTTGCAAAGAAACTCTACGATAGAAAAAAAGGGCCTAAAAGCAAACACCTATGTGTCTCTGAAACACTCGTAGAAGAAAATGATAACTTTGCGGAGTATCTTCCTAGACAAGCACTTACTCCACCGTCTCCTATTATTCCAATCACTCCACCTCGTTCTGCAGCATTTGAAAGCCTTACACAATTAATCGAAAAGGGCATTTTGCAATTACCTGCTACACCAAAACCTGTCTTCCAAAAAAAATGGGACAAAGGAGCCGCTAAAGATCTTGCAAGCTGCATTGGCAAGTTAACGGCTGGAGAAGACAACTTAAGCTTTAGGGATTATCAAAGTTTCATCAAAGAAAATGGTGAACTCGCGCAATCAGAAGCATTCTCTCAATTACGCGAAAAATTGATAGATCCTAGGCTCGTTATCATCAATGACTTCATTGAAAATGGCCTGCTTACTTTACCCGAGACACTGACAACCATTGCACAAATTAAAAGTAAAACACCAAACATCTCTAAAATCATTAAAAGTTTAACAGCAGGAACAAACAAAATGAGTGAAGTAGCATTTGATGAGTTAGCAAGGCAAATACCTGAGCTCAATACCCCCAAACTCCGAGCAAAAATCATCACCGTAACACCTGAGCCAAGTACCAGCACAGCTTCAATAACCCAAGGTTTTAGAGCAAAGCTTTCTGAGATAAGACCTACTACTACATCTCCCCTTGTAAAAAATGAACAAAGCAAAGAAGACAAAAGAAGTGATGAGGCCGATACACCTCAATTACACTGATAATTTAGGCGTGCATTTAAACTTTTTTCCTCAAAAAAGCAGCCTTTAAAGGCTGCTTTCCGAAGTGACAAAATCATTAATGCTACATGGACATTCCAGGACTGCTATCTAATTGTTCAATCGCCTGTTCAAATTCATCATGCCAAGTGCCTACTTCTGCATTTTCCGTAAGATGCGTATCACGAAATGTTTCATATAAATAACCACGCATACTTAATAAAGTATCTTTAATATCTGAAGCCTCTGTTTCAGGATTAATTATAATATTTAGATCTCTTTCTACAGATTCACACTTACTCAGCGAGAACTCTTTTTGTGAATGTTCCGCCATCAAACCCTCAACGAGCTCTACATAGCGAGTTTCAAAACCTCCCACAAGCTCTCGTAACTCTTGTTCTGTAGCCATTTTTAGTCTCCCAAATAAAATAATACAGATTGAGTATAGTTTATTTAAGCAAAAAAAAAGCAGCTTTTTAGGGCTGCTTTAAAAATAAAATCCTGACGATGACCGACTTTCACATGGGGTAACGTTCTTCTCGAAAGAAATCAAATGTTCATACCTTAGTAAATAAAAAAATATAAGATATAATCCCGCATATTTTTTTATTATTTGGAAACAGTAATGTGGTTTTATTCTCATGCTAAAAGAATGCAGCACCCACAAGCACGCTTAATACCTGAGGGTATGTGGAGTTATTATTTTACGAGTGAAGATATTTCAGACACTCAAATTACATTAATGCAAACAGAAGTATCCGATCTAGATGCATATCTAGATCGAATGGCGTCCCAGAATTTTAGCGAAGTTGAGAGGAAACGGGCTTGGCTCTTGATAGCACTTAGCCATCCTAACCTGCCAGATGGTAGACTCATTCATTTTTTTAGAAAGCTCAAACTTGATACAGCTTTACAATTACAACTTACGGCAGTGTTTGGTCGTATCAGTTTACTTGAGAGTCTGTTTAAAGCGAATCAAGACAACCTTCGCGCCCTAGTTGCATCAGATACCTATGCTGTTTTTAAGAGTGCTGCCGTTGGTGGTCATCTTGATGCGCTGAATTTACTGATTGATAAACTGACGGAACTTGCTCCAGGTGACGTACACGCGATGATTGCAGCAGGTGACTATGTAGGAAACTACGCTGCTTTTAGGTGGGCTGCATGTGGCGGTCATCTTGATGTACTCAATTGGCTGATTGAGAAGCAGACAGCGCTTGCTCCAGATAAAGTGCACACGATGATCGCATCAGATGACTATGCTGGTTTTAGATTGGCTGCCCGTGGCGGTCATCTTGATGTACTAAATTGGCTGATTGAGCTCCAAGCATCGCTTGCCCCAGGTGGCGTAAAAGCGATGATTATAGCAGAGAACTATCGAAGCCCTATTGCTTTTATATGGGCTGCCCGCAACGGTCAGCTTGATGTGCTGAAATGGCTGATTGAGCAGCAAGCATCACTTGCTCCAGGTGGCGTAAAAGCGATGATTGAAGCAGATCACTATGCTGCTTTTATGCATGCTGCTTTTTCTGGTCATCTTGATGTACTGAATTGGCTGATTGATAAACTGACAGAACTTTCTCCAGATGACGTGCAAGCGATGATTGCGTCAAATAGGTATACTGCTTTTAGAGAGGCTGCCCGTAACAGTCATCGAGCGGTTACAAACCGCTTACTTCAAATTTCTTCTGTTTTTGCTTATGCGGAGCAACATGAACGAGAATATGGTGAACGCTTTGTTTATCCGTTTATCCATGAGCATATGCATGCCCTACGAGAAGCCCGCACGGTATTTGAAGCAGATA
>JAHZKF010000044.1 GCA_022600575.1 Gammaproteobacteria bacterium
CATCATAGGCTAATACGGATTTAATTCGATCACGTATACGGCCATCACGTTCTTTTTTATGTCGTTTCTGTAAGTCCGCACGTTCTTGTGCTGTAAGTCTTCTGTCCATGCGCGTATTTGATCATAACCAGCTTAAATTCACAACTTGATTGGCGATGGGTATATCATTACGAACAGGGTGAAGTCATTAATAAGTAAGTGAGGTCTCAGCCAAAGAAACGTATGCCTCTCCAAAACCACAGGCTAACGCAAGCGTTAAACCCATTATTGCAACCTCAGGATTAAATGTAATATCTCCTAAGACCAATAAGATAAACCCTAAAAATTCACCTGCCACCAAGGCCTGAAGCATGAATTGATAATTAACCAAAGGACGCGCTTGATAACTGCACGACGGCGCTTCTTTATCAGATAACAATTCAAAATCTTCTGCTTCATCATTATAAGCAAACACAGACCCCGTTTCGAATTGATACATCCAAGCATGAAGCCGAATCTCGCCAACATCTAATTTATCTTGAACCGCAGGATACGTTTCCAAATGCTCACGTTGTGCCAATACATTAGCAAGCACTGCCTGCTCAGCATCACCCTTTAAAGCCTTACTCTCGTGTGCTAACAAAACCTCAGGTTTGGGTATATGGCGTTGCACCCACATCAAAACATCTGAGAGCCCCTTCGCAGAATCTGGCTTTAATCGCGTATTAACAGCGCCACAATGCGAGTGACCACACACGATGATATCAGTAATGCCCAGTGCCTTCACAGCATATTGAATCCCTCCGGCTTCCCCTGATATGGCTGGGGCATCATCATCAACTGCTTCGTAAACTGGCACAATATTACCCACATTTCGAAGCATAAAAATATTACCTGGGTCACTGCTGGTAAATAAATGAGGTACAACGCGCGAGTCAGCACAAGTAATCATCAGCACTTTAGGATGTTGACCTGTACTAAGCGCCTCAAACACATTTTTTTGAGCGGGAAAAACAGTCGAATGAAAACGCTTGATACCTTCTTCTAATTGATGCATAACAACCCCATGCAATCAAGAATTTTTAAGTAACAACTGATAATCGTCAGCTAAATTTTTAGCTTGATGAGGTGTTGTAAAGAATGCTGCTAAGTGACCATCAGGGTTAAATAACATCACAGCACCTGTATGCTCAATATCATCTTCTGTGGCTGGTGCATTCGGGTTTGCTGCAATTTTAGCGTATGCAACCCCTAATGCTTTTGTCATAGCACGCGTCATTTCTTCACTACCTCGCGCACCCTGAAAGTTCGGATGAAAAGCTGCGACATACCGACGCAATTGCGCTAAATCATCACGCGCAGGATCAATTGAAACCATCATCACTTGCGGCAGTGGTGAAACATGCTGATTTTCAAGAATGCGGTACATTTTACCCAGTTCTGCCATAGTCGTTGGACACACAAAACCACACCGCGTAAACCCAAAAAACATCATAGTCCAATGATGTTTCAAATTATTTTGACTAAACGGAGACCCATCCGTACCGATGAGCGCAAAATCTTGTACCGGACGAGGTGCACTCAAAAGCGTGCCATGAAACGCATTTTGAACAGCCGCTTTTTTAAGAACTGCGGCACGTTTCGAGTAAAAGGCACTCATTAAAATACCCGTGAGCAACAAAGCCACACAGAGCGAAACAATCCAAATTGATTTCTTCTTTAACATATTCATATGCCCATGATAAAATATTTAACAATAATGGTCAAACAATAAACCCACAAACAACAACATTAAATAGACAATCGAAAATCGAAACGTCTGCATCGCAACAACACCCTGCTCAGTCCGATATAATTTAACAGCCCACCACAAAAATCGCGCCCCCAAAAGACCAGCTGTTACACCATAAATAACGCCACTCATACCCACAACAACAGGTAAAGCAGTCGAAATGAGCAACAACACAGTATAGAGTAAAACATGTAATTTGGTGAACCTTACCCCATGTGTAACCGGCAACATAGGAATGGCCGCTTTTTTATATTCCTCTAAGCGATAAATGGCAAGCGCCCAAAAATGAGGTGGTGTCCACACAAAAATAATCAAAACCAATAACAAAGCACGCCCATCAAAATAACCTGTTACTGCAGTCCAACCCAATAACGGAGGAGCCGCCCCTGCAAGTCCACCAATCACAATATTTTGAGGCGTTGCACGCTTTAAATACCCCGTGTAGACACCGGCATATCCCATCAAGGTTATAAACGTAAGAATTGCGGTCAGTGTATTGACCCAACAACTCAAAACAATTAATCCAAACGTTCCTAAAAGTACAGCAAAATAAATAGCCTGCTTTTCAGACATTCTTCCATGCGCAACAGGACGTTTTTTAGTTCGTGCCATAATGGCATCAATTCGCCGATCGACCACATGATTAATGGCAGCTGCACTACCCGCACAACATCCGACACCCAACACACTACAAAACACCAACTCAAGTGGTATCCATCCAGGTGCGGCCAAATACATACCAACCAAAACGGTTAAAAGCATCAACATCACAACCCGAGGTTTGCAAAGCTCCAAATAATCACGCCACGTCAAAGGACGCTCCATAACCGCTGTCGCAGTTGCACTCATCAACGCCTCCCAGAAACCAAATAAACTAAACTCACCATACTCATTAAGAGCAACAATGCAACGCCATTATGTGCAACTGCCACTGCACGCGGTAACATATAAATCACATTAAAAATACCTAATAAACACTGCAGCAAAACCAGGCAAAGCACTAAAAGCGCCATATATCTTACAGACACTATTCTAATGCAACGCAATAAACAGACAGATAATCCAACAACATATAAAGCGGTCACAACAGCCCACATGCGATGCACCCACTGAATGGTTACGCGTGCTGCTAAATCAAGTGCCCCGCCCTGATAGTTAGCACCTACCGGTGAGAAAACATCGAACGCACGCACCCAATCAAACGTAGGTAACCAGTGCTGATTACAGGTAGGAAAACCAAGACACGCAAGTCCTGCATAATTAGCACTTACCCAACCACCCAAAACAATCTGAATAGCAACCACGGCTATACCAAATCCAACCCATATACGCCACTTTGACAGTACATTAGATGAAACAGTACTCAAGTGCCAACGAAACCAAGTCAGCAGTGCCGCAAGCGTCATCCCTCCTAGCAAATGCCCCATCACAACCACAGGTAGCAACTGAAGTGTTACAGTCCACATACCAAGCGCTGCTTGAAAAAATAAAAGCCCAACTAACGCGATTGGGAAAAAGGTGGATGTCCGTGTCTCTTTAGGGCCAAAACGCGCTACTGCTGCCAAAAACAAAATCAATATCCCAAGCGTACCTGCTGCATATCGATGCGCCATCTCAGTCCATGCTTTTCGAGACTCAATAGGAATATCAGGATAACTTGCTTGTGCATCAACACGAGCCACATCCCCGGCACTCGGTAAAACCATTTTGCCGTAACATCCAGGCCAATCAGGACAGCCAAGTCCTGCATCTGTCAAACGCGTGTATGCGCCTAACATGACCACAAACAAGGCTAACACCAGTGCGACACTCGCACTCTTTCGAATATGTTTTAACTGCATATCAAGCCTGCTCTCGTGTGTTTAATAAACGCTTTAAATCTTGAAATACATCTGCTGCTTTACCGGTCATTGCATATTCAAGCACTAAATATTTTTTAGGATCAGCTAAAAAAACTTTCGGTATATCTTGTAGCAATGGAACGGTTGCTTGTTCTTTAGCCAAGAGTACGCGTGATTTTACATCTTCTTTTACAAGGGCTTCTACAGTATGTTGATCACATCTACCCCCTTCTTCACCCTCTAATAACCATAAATCAACTTGATACAAACGTCGCCCTAAAGCAAGGCGAACACGTGCCATTTCGTCTAAAGATTGCAAGCAACTCGTATCACACCCTTTAGGGCACCAAACCGTCAGGTGCCATTTATCTTCTGATGCCGCATCTAGATAAGACAGTTCAACAGGTGGCCTAATTAATAACCCCTTATTGGTTGGCAACCCACCCAACCAACTGGGATTCATATAAAATAAAACAGCCAAAATGCCCGGCGCTACAAACACGAGCAAAAGGGCTATCAAAATCTTTTTTCTTCGCATCAATATATTCATTTTTTTCCGGTATTTAATGCAACAAATACAATTAGCACGACAAGCGCTAATGCAAACCACTGAAATGCATAACCTAAATGCCGCGCTGGAGGCATGACAACCGTAACCCACTCACGCACATATCCTCGAGGACTGCTTTTATCGAGCCGAATGATAAATGGATAAACTGATTTATGCAAAAATTGACTGATCAAATCAAAATCAAATGACTCAATCACCATCTGATTATCCTGCTGACTTTCAACACCTGAACCAAGCACCCAGGTTTTAGCAGACGGCATATAAATCACACCTGACAAATCCAATATCTCTTGCGGAATATCAACCTTAGGTAAGTCTTGACGTGTTGCGCCTGCAGGCACCCACCCCCTATCGAGCAATATGACACGGCCTGTGGGCATTAAAACAGGTGAAATCACATGATACCCAATATGATGTGCATGATATTGATTATCCAAAAATAAGATTTGCGGTAAAAACTTTCCTGCAAATTTAACCCGCTTAAACGGTTCAACGTCATTATTATCACCTAACCATAACTCAGGTGCTTGTCGCGCTTTTGCTGCCTCAGCTGCTAAAGTAATCTTTTTTGCGCTCGCTCGATGTATTTGCCAAACACCAAGACTCGAGAAAAAAACGATCCCCACCAAGGCCAATAAACACATGCCCCAATGTGGCCACGTGAATCGATAACGAAAACGGGATATACTAAAGCTCGCAATCATTGAGAACACCAACCCTTTTTAAGAATCCCGGGAGTATACCAAATGTTTACCAAAATTTTTATCCTGGTTATCATGCTCGTTATTCTTGCAACACTATTCAGTGGGCTTTTATTTCTTGTACGTGATGACGGCAAAACCAAACGCACAGTTAAAGCGCTCACTTGGCGCATTGCTTTATCGCTCGGACTTTTTATTTTTTTAATGGTGGCCTTTGCTGCGCATTGGATAAACCCCCACGGCGTTTAACAGGAGATTTTTATGTTTCGACAACTACTTGCACTGACTTTACTTGCCACGTCAACCCTTAACCATGCAGATACCATTGGCCGCTATATGAACATTGCCAACAATATTCCTAAAATGGAAATGAAAGCTGACAAACAGGCACACACTTGGGCACGATCAGCCCGTACCATCTTAAGTTTAACCAGTGAATCAATTGCTGAAACACTGATGCTTGTCAATTTAACAGCCGAAGAACATGGCTCCCCTCTTTTTTGTCTTCCTGCGGGTATCTCACTAAACGCACTGATGCTAAACGAAATGATTCAGCAAACCTATCGTGAAATATCAAGTCAAGAAAGTGACAAAAATAATATGACAGTCTCTCAAGTGGCATTAATTGGTGTCACACGAAAATATCCTTGTGCTCACTCAAAAGTTAAACCCAGCAGTGTTATACACCCAGAGGCAGTTACACCGATTTCACACGTTGATGGCGTAATATTACCGCCACCACCTGGAGCCGACATTACGCCTGACTAAATTCCTCGAACGCTTCGAGTGCTTCAGCTGCATACATCAATGATGGGCCGCCCCCCATATAAATAGCCATGCTTAAGGTTTCTAAAAACTCTTCTCGCGTGGCACCCAGCTTAATTAATTTTTGTGCATGAAATCCGATGCAACCTTGACAGTGATTGGCCACCGCAAGCGCCATCGCAATCAGCTCTTTTGCTTTTTTATCGAGCGCACCATCTTTTGAAGAAGCTTGCCCTAAAGCCCCAAATGCCTTCATCACATCAGGCATTTCACGATGTAATTTAGCTAATTCCGTGCCTAAATTTTGTGTTATTTTTGTAAATCTATCCTCTGACATACTCAACTCCTGTTTGATTAAGCCAACTTAAAATCGCCCTTCATTAAACCGTTATCAAAACCACTTCGCAAGCTTAGATTGCAGTCCCTCACAAACTATTTTATGCTCTTTATCAAGCTCAAATAATTAAACTGAGATACATCATGCATACAGCAACTCATCTTTATCATCACAACGACCAAACTTTAAACGGACATCTTGCCTTTGACAATACAACCCCGAAAAAACGCCCAGGCGTACTTGTATTTCATGATTGGAGCGGATGCAACGATTTTGCAAAAAAACAAGCCGAAACACTCGCTGAAATGGGTTATGTTGGATTAGCGGCTGATTTATACGGCGATGGTCGCGCTGGAAAAACAACGGATGAAAAGAAAGCACTCATGACCCCACTTGTTGAAGATCGCGCTTACTTACTTGAACGCATCAAAAGCGCTTTTAATACACTACTAGATAGGCCAGAAGTGGATCAAACGCATGTTGCTGCCATTGGATTTTGCTTTGGTGGCCTCTGCGCATTAGACCTTGCGAGAAGTGGTGCTGCTCTATCAGGTATTGTAAGCTTTCATGGTTTATTAAACCGTTCAGAATCCACACCAATTACCCCTATTCAATCTAAACTATTAGTATTACACGGTTATGATGACCCTATGGTACCTCCCGAACAAGTTCACACTTTTTGTGATGAAATGACGAAGGCCAATGCTGATTGGCAACTCCATATGTATGGACAAACCACTCATGCTTTCACAAATCCTGATGCAAATGATCCCGTTCTTGGCACAAAATATAACGCGCTCACATCACATCGCGCCTTTCAATCTATGAATAACTTTTTAACTGATTTATTTGCCGAGTCCGCATGAACAGTATATTGAAACTTGCTGAACAATTAGGTGAACAATTAAAAACTGAGCACATGCAACTCACTGTTGCAGAATCCTGCACAGGGGGCAGCCTCGCTGCTGCCCTCACCGCTATTCCAGGCAGTTCTCACTGGTTTGAGCGCGGATTTGTCACTTATTCTAATCATGCAAAAAAAGAAATTCTTAACGTCTCAGAACAAACCCTACATTTTGATGGTGCCGTCAGTGAAGCAACCGTTTGTGCCATGGCTGAAGGGGCCATCCAAAACAGTGACGCCCATTTAAGTGTTGCTATCAGTGGCATTGCAGGACCTGACGGTGGCACAGAAACTAAACCTGTTGGCACCGTTTGGATTGCCTGGGCGGGATTGCGGAAACCCACTAAAGCCACTTGCTATACGTTTCCGGGAGACCGAATTGCCGTTCGCGAAGCCGCTGTTTTAAAAGCCCTAGAGGGCTTACTCAAACGGACTAAAACCTACACCCCCCCTTCACAAGACGCACATCGCTATTTTTTTGCATTGTGGCCTGATGAACCCACAAAAGAAGCCCTTCATCAACAAGCACAAATCATCACCAAACAAACTGCATGCACCCCAATTTTACCCGAAAACCTTCACTTAACCCTTGCCTACCTTGGGGCACTCACCACAGAAGAAGTTTCCACAATAAAACAAATAAACTGCCCTATTGCGCCATTTGAGCTTAAACTCACCGAAACACATCATTGGCCCGAGCAAAATATTACATATTTTGGTCCCGCACCTTCTGAACCACTTCAAAAATTACATGCTTTTTTAAACCAGCACCTACTCAAACAAGGCTTTAAACCCGAACGCCGCGAATTTATCCCTCACATAACACTCGCTCGTGATTACACGCATTCTTTCGATTCCTGTACGTTAAAGCCTATTCACTGGTTTGTACATGAACTCTGTCTCGTCAAATCCACACCTAATCCAGACACATCACACTATGAAACCATAGAACGTACTCCACTCACCTTAAAAACAATCTGAAGAAAGATAATCGTTCTTTCCTTGTAAATCTAATCACAAATAGCAACAAGGTACGATAAGACAGCTCGAAATTTCCTGGGTGGAATCTACCTGGTAGCATCAATTATTTGGCTTACCTAATGATAATTTCCTGGCCCCCCGAACAAACCATGAATGGTGGTTTGAAATTAAATTTTTTTTACATCAATTTTACACCAATGGTGTTACAGTGAATGTTATTTAGCATAAGGATATGAGTATGAAATATAAGCACGCGTTAAGCGCTGCAGCGCTTTTAGTTGCGAGCAATACCTACGCTGGGAAACCGATTATAAAATTTAGGCCATTTACAGACACGCATTTTTCACTTGCTCGGAACAGTACAACCACGGTTCGATACTGGTTGACCAACGAATCTTCAAAACCTCATACCTTAGAGATGAAGGCTGTTAAAGGGTTTATACAAACCACCACAGGAAAAAATAGATGTTCGAGTCCTTTTACATTAGCGGGTGGTGCCTCTTGTTTTTTAGAGTTCGAAGTGAATGGTAGTCAGTTAGCCAGTAATGTGACTCAAGGTCCTGAAATTTTTGATGTTGGGAGTAGACTTCAGGGTTATCAACCAAGTGCTGCCGCGAGTTTGGATATTAAGTTAACCAATGCATTAACGGTTGCGTCAATTGCTGCTTTAAATGCTCCTTTAAATTTATTTGTAAAAGGTCCTATCAGTACACTTAAAATTAAAAACACATCGACCAACTTAATAGCAACCAATTTGGTTGTAAATTTTGCAGGGACACCACTTGAAGGTAAGGTTGAATCAGTGAGTGGTACTTGTCAAAAGGTGCTACCACAAGGAGTCTGCCAACTGAGATTTAAACCGATTATTCGCCAAATACAAAATAGCTTGCCTACTTCTCTGGGTACTACATCGGGCACTGCTACACTTGGATCAGAAGATGCAACCAGTACCGCAGAAGAAATTACGGCATCAGAATATAATGTGGGTGATATATATACAACTTCAACTGACGAGGAAGAGCTAAATGATAAGGGTGTGTTTGAGGTTAGTGGGATGATCGCTTGCTTGAGTAACGAGCGCGATGTACTAAATTTTTTGATTACTAAGCAGGAAACAAGCCCGATACCTTTGTCAAATCTTACTGCTACTGAGGGTGCTCCTTTTGCTCTTGCAGTGTCTCCTGATAATGGAGCACAGAATACAAACTTTCTCGCTTTGGCTGAGGGGAAGGCAAACACCCACGAAACGAAAGCGACTGCACCAATAATTTGCATAGGGTCCGGCTGGTGGGTTACAGCTACAAATCAATTAAAGTGTACTGCTGAGAATAATGCTTTATTAGATGAATACGCACTTCAAGAGAATATTTCCTACTGGACTTCTACTATAGCTTCTGCTACGGATAAGACTGCTTATGCACGGCAGATAGTAGGCGAAGAGCAAGAGTTGGAGGAAGTATCAGTTGATACTAAACTCGCCTATCGTTGTGCTTACACAATTCCTATTGACTCTGAATAATCCCTAGCTTTAAAGGAAAGTATTAGGGTGTGTTGATAATTGCTTGGAAAGCCTCATTAGAGGCTTCTTTCCTACACACCCTACTTTATACCTGAGAGATGATCATAAATTTTTTTTCAATGCTATACCACAATATATGTTTAAAAATATGTCATTCCCGCGAAGGCGGGAATCTATTTTCATACAAAATCTGGGTGCTAACGATTAGAATGGATTCCCGCCTTCGCGGGAATGACAAAATAATAAACAATTATAGAGCGTTATTCGTGCGGAATGATTCTCATAAAAAAGTAGCCATCCCTCAGGCTTTATACCTGAGAGATGATCACTTTTTTCATAAATAAATCAGGCTAAGTAGGCAAACAGCTAAATTGTCAAGAAACCCAAATAAACCCAATCCAAAATTAGCCCAAACCATTAAGATTATCAAACCTACTCCACTCACTCTAAAAACATGTTAAACTGGGCTCCTTAACCCAGAGGAGCCGTACCCTTATGTCTGAACAGTACACAGCTGATGCCATCGAAGTTTTACGCGGACTTGACCCTGTCAGGCGCCGCCCTGGCATGTACACAGACACAACACGCCCTAATCATTTGGCACAAGAAATCATCGATAACAGTGTCGATGAAGTACTCGCAGGCTTTGCAAGTAATATTATCGTAACCCTTCACGAAGATGGCTCAATTGAGGTCGAAGACAATGGTCGTGGTATGCCCGTTGATTTACATGCTGAGCTCGGTGTCAGTGGTGCTGAAGTCATCATGACGCGTCTGCATGCGGGTGGTAAATTCTCTAATAAACATTACACCTTTGCCGGTGGATTACACGGTGTTGGGGTCTCTGTTGTTAATGCACTGTCAGATAACCTTGAAGTGAACATTAAACGCCAAAGTCAGCATTATCGTATTGCCTTTGCCAATGGTCATAAAACAACCGAACTGGATATCATTGGCCCGGCTAAAAAGCGTGATACAGGGACCACCATACGCTTTACCCCAAATGCTGAATATTTTGATAGCACGCGTATCGCTATTAAACCCCTCACGCATCTACTACGTGCTAAAGCCGTTTTATGCCCTGGCTTATCGATTACACTCATTAACCACTTAACCTCTGATAAAACCACTTGGTGTTATGAGCATGGTCTTAGTGATTACTTAGCTCAAACGCTAGAAAATACAGAGCATCTACCCCCAAAACCATTTAATGGTGATTTTAAATCTAAAGACACCCTGATTGAATGGTCACTTGTTTGGGCAAGCGCACCAAGCACCCCACTTACAGAAAGCTATGTTAATTTAATTCCAACCATTCAAGGTGGCACACACGTTAATGGCCTGCGTTCCGGTTTATTTGACGCTTTATCTGAGTTTTGTGAGCTCCGTAATTTAATTCCCAGAGGCATTAAACTCACAGCGGACGATTTATGGGAATCGTGCCAATATGTTTTATCGCTTAAAATGAAAGAAGCTCAGTTTGCAGGTCAAACTAAAGAGCGCCTTACCTCGCGTGCAGTAGCCTCTTTGGTGAATGGCGTTGTCAAAGATGCCTTTGCATTGTGGTTAAATCAACATCGTAGTATGGGTGAACAAATTGCAGCTCTCGCCATTGAACGCGCGCAAAAACGCTTACGCCAAGCAAAACAAGTCACTCGAAAACGGTTAACTCAAGGTCCCGCCCTTCCTGGAAAACTGGCCGATTGCCTGCAACAAGATTTAAAAGAAGCTGAATTATTTTTAGTAGAAGGTGACTCAGCGGGTGGCTCTGCCAAACAAGCACGGAGTAAAGATTTTCAGGCTATTTTGCCACTACGCGGTAAAATTTTAAATTCTTGGGAAGTGGATTCATCTTTAGTGCTTGGCTCACAAGAAATTCATGATATTGCTGTTGCCATTGGCATTGACCCAGGATCTGATGATTTAAGCGGCCTTCGTTATGGCAAAATTTGTATTTTAGCCGATGCTGATTCTGACGGCGCACACATTGCAACCTTGCTTTGTGCCCTCTTTCTAAGACATTTTAAACCCCTGGTTAAAGCAGGCCACGTGTTTGTCGCAATGCCTCCCTTATATCGCATTGATGCCGGTAACATTGTTCAATATGCATTGGATGATGCTGAAAAAGAAAGCATGGTAAGCCAACTCTCTAAAAAAGGCCGAACCAAAATCAATGTACAACGCTTTAAGGGCTTAGGCGAGATGAACCCTATGCAACTTCGTGAAACCACCATGGACCCCAACACACGACGACTCGTACAATTAACGCTTGAAGATGAGCCTGAAGCCATGGCTTTAATGGATATGCTACTTGCTAAAAAACGCGCGTCAGATCGTAAAAATTGGCTTGAAACCAAAGGAAACTTAGCTGTTGTTTAAAATCAAATTACTGCCTAGGTCCATCTTTTGAATCGGCTGCTTCTTGATCATCAAGCGCCTCATCATCTCTTCTTGCTTCTGCTTTAAATTCTTCTAAGGCTTCTTTGAACTCTTCAGAAGGATACGTTTTTGCATCAGCATTGGTGTCAAGCACTTCAGTTGCTTCTTCTATATTCCCCATATCTTCCAGACTTCCTTCTGAAGAATGGGTACTACTCATTGACAATGCCGACTGCCTTTTACTAGACAAAAACTCTTCGTATTGCTCTCTTGCTTCTTCATCATCAGAAAGATGCTTATCAAGAATACCTGAAATTTCTTCGTCATCAACATCAAGTACTCTCTCCAGCTGCTCTTCAAACCCTTCCCTAATAATCGCTAAATTTTCCGGTGTTGTGAATGGTAGCAATGTATCCCCAACGCCTGGAATCACTGCTTCCAAAGAGGCTTTTAAATTATCTATTGTTCCCTTTAGAATACCGTCTGTATCTGATGATGCATCTAAATCAACACTATCAAAAGTTGCTTCTCTCATTTTAGCAAATGACTGTTCACTTTGTATCGACTGAAAGCTACAGTCAAAATCAAAGGGATAACACTCTCCATCATAAATAGAAACATTTGTGGCATTTAAATCACCTTGACCACAATACCAATTAAAAGCGGCTACTCTACCTAAAGATTTTAGAAACTTCTCAGTTTGAGGAAGGGCTACTCCCTCTCCAAAAGCCACCTCAAACATTTCATCAGCTAAGGCTCTATACCCATCGCTAATGAAGTTGCGAATTTAATCCAGCTATGATCAAATGTCTGCATGGACAGACGACTTATCACCCAAGAACGTGCAGACTTACAAAAACGTCACAAAAAAGAGCGTGATAAACGTATATGCGACCGTA
>JAHZKF010000045.1 GCA_022600575.1 Gammaproteobacteria bacterium
AAAGATAATCAACGAACGGCGAAATTAGAAGCATGTGGTTTTCGAGTACTTCGATTTTGGAATCACGAGGTTTTACAATCTACAGAAGCTGTTTTAGCAAGCATTCATAAGGCCCTCTCCCCAACCCTCTCCCTGCCATAACCTCAGTGTTTTAGCGTGTTTACCGCTGAGGGAGAGGGGGTATTCTCAGGGCTTAAAGCATTCTCAAACTCGCAACTTCATTGGCAATGGGTATCGTGTTTTATTTGTGAGGGAGATGTATTGAGACTTCTAGGCCGCCACTGGGTCTGTTTTTAGCGCTAATCGTGCCTTGATATAGGTCGATGATTTGTTTTGTAATAGCAAGGCCGAGCCCATAACTTTGTTTGGATTGATGACCTAGTGTTTGCGATTTATAAAAAGGTGAAAAAATATATTCCAGATCATTTTCATTAATGCCAGGTCCGTTATCAGATATCGTAAGCACCAAATCACGCTGTGTCTGATTAAGGGTAATTTCAATTTGTTTGTTTTTACCGGTATGGTGTAGAGCATTTCGGATAATATTTTCAATGGCGCGATAGATAAGGTGCGCATCGGCAAAGAGTTCGGTGTTGTTACAGCTGTTAAAGCTAATACAGTGTGTTTGTGTTTCATAATGTGCATTCTTAATAATTTTTTTAATGAGCGCGGACAGTGAGAATGTTTCGGGGTGTAAGGGGCGTTCAGTACGATTCAATGTGGCGAGCTCCAAGATTTCATTAACTAAACAATCCATATGTATGTTTTCTTGTTCGATTCGGTCTAGATGATGTTTATCGATGGTTGATGTTTTTCGTCGGGCAATTTCTAAGGCTGTTTGTTGTCTTGCAAGAGGAGATCTGAGTTCATGTGAAATATCTTCTAGTAGTCTTTCTTTAGAGGTAATCAGCGTTTGTATTTTATCTGCCATCACATTGACTTGACCGGCTAAAGTGGATACCTCGTCATGCCCTTTGGTTAGTGAAGATGGTGTTCTTGTATCGAGCTCGCCTTGGGATATTCGTGTTACGGATTTCCCTATTTGATTGAGTCGTTTCATAAAGAGTCGTGAGACAGCATAGGACAATATAAAAGCAAGTATGGATGCAATACATAGTCTTAAGAGGATATTTTTGATTGGATTAAAAATACGGTTAGGGGGGGCTTCTGATAAATACATCGCAAGGCGATAAGTGTGTTGATTTTGTAGTGTCATGGGGGCACTCATTAAAATGAAGTTATCTTTGTAAGTTTGATTGGGAAAATCATGTGTTTTAAGTCGTTGGGTAATGACATTGATATGTTTTGGTATTGGCGTGCTTGATATGATGGTGCCATCGGTGTTTAGGAGATATAAGGTGATTTTTTGGTTTTTTTCGATGTGTTTAAGCCATTTTTTGATAGGTTTCAGGTTATGTTTGTCGTAAAGAGAAAGGCTTGTTTCGGCGTATAGGTTGATTAAAGTTTTATTGTAGGCAGATATAAAAAATCTTGAATCGATTTGACCTGTCAAGAATGAGACACAGAGAATCACACTCATTATGATTAACCAAATGGATAAAAATAACTTGAGGTAAAATTTATTCATTTTTATGCGTATGTTCTAGCATGTACCCAAAACCATAGATGGTTTTTAGATGGATACCGCTTGATTTAAAAGCGCTTAATTTAGTTCTGAGCTTACAGATATGAACATCGAGGCTTCTATCAAAATCAGTCAATTGCTTTCCTAAAGCGTTGCTACAAATGTCTTGCTTTGAAAAGGCTTTGCCTGGGTGACTGACTAAAAGGGCTAAAATGGAGAATTCTGATGAGGTGAGTTTCAACTGTTTTTGATTTATCTTGGCCGTACGAGCGGTTATATTTATTTCTAGATGGCCGAGTGTCATATTTTGGGAAGCAGGGCTTAATTGATTTTTTTTGCTGCGTTTTAAGATAGCTTTAATGCGCGAAACCAGTACTTTGGGATTACAAGGTTTATTAATATAATCATCAGCCCCTATTTCAAGTCCGACCACCTGGTCGATATCACTTCCTTTAGCTGTGAGCATTATAATAGGAGTATTAATTTGATGTGTTAATTTTTTGAGTACGCTAAGGCCGCTGATATCTGGGAGCATAATATCTAAGATAATCGCATCGTAAGTTTGTTTTTTTGCCATAACAAGTCCTAAATTGCCTGTATGACATGTGTCGACTTGAAATCCTTCAATTGAAAGATACTCAGACGTTAAGTCACATAAAACCACATCGTCATCTATCATTAATACTTTCATAAATACAGGTAAGCCTCAGGACGCTCTTGAATCATATTATAGATTAAAACACATCAATCGGTTGTTTTTTATGCTTAATTGTTTCTAAAACGTAAATGTTGTTAGTAAGTCGTTAAATTGCTTCATGAAAGTATAAATATTAATTACTATGAACCCAAAAGAACCATAATATAAGTTAATTAATAGGAGTCTGTGAATGATTATAATTGATAAAAGTGACGCATGGGAGTTGCACAGTTTTATTGCGAGGCAGACTTCGCTTGTATATGAGGCGTTTAATAAGGTCATTCTTACGAAAGAACAACAAGCAGAGAAAGAGGCCACGCTAACAGATGAACAAGAAGCAATATTTGTTGTGTTTAATGAGCGTTTTAAGACATTCTGTGATGAATGCCGTGAGGTATTTAAAGATGTATCTGTTGGTATATATGTAATGGAGGAATGTTTTAATGTAGCACTGGATCAGTGGTGTGATTCGTTTGATAAGTACCCTGAGTTAAAAGCTCACCCTGAGTGGAATTTTGCTTTGATAAAAGAGGGTATAAAGCTGTCTATGACTGATTACTTTGAAGGGGTAGTGAAAAGGGCGGAAGCCCCAGAAGAACAAGGAAGACAGCAAGTCAGAAATAGTGCTCGGGAAATGAAAGCAAAAGGACAAAAAGAGATAGAGAAGACCACTACAGACCTTTTAAAAAAATTGTGTATTCCTAAAAGTCAGTTTAATCAACAGCATCAATCGGCTCATACATTATTTCATAATAATAAAGCCGAATATTTGTTTTCTACCATGAAAGCGGAGTATGGCCTTTTAAAAATTAAAGGTGAGACTGAAGCGCTTTATCGTTCCAGAATGGAGTTTAAATTTGCTATGTTGCCTGGAACGCAAAGTGACGTTATTGAAGCTAAAAAGTTAATACGTTTTTTAGATGAACATAAAAAGAACTTGGATGCACTAATCGTTTTTAAAGGACGTCTTGAAAGTGCTTTTCAGTTATATGTAAATGAAGATGCACCTACAAAAAAAACACAGGAAGCCTTTAGGAAGGCAGTTGAAGAGGCAACTGACGAGTGTGTTGGACGCTATCAAAAAGAGGTTGCGCCAGGCATATTAGATTATATTAAAGCGGCATGTCTTGCTTTGGTTGGCGTATTGATTGGCATTGTTACGTTTCCTGTTGTACTTGCTTCTTCGAACTATCGGAATTATTTAAAAAATACGTTCTTTGCAGGTGTTTCTTCAAAAATGGTTGATACACCGGAATGCGATACGATCAAAAATGCGATGAAAGATTTTGAGATTCCCGTGCCCCAGTAGTTTTAATCAATCATCAAATCCAAGGGGAACTTAAATATGGTCAACCTAACTAGATATCAACAAATGCATCTAAACCGTTTTATTACGAAACAAGTTGTAGTTGTGTATGAGGCTTTCGGTAAAGTTATTTACACAAAAGAACAGCGGGCAGGAGAAGATCATAAGCTTACAGAAGCACAAGAAGCAATCGTGACTGCATGTGATGAGCATACTCAGATATTTCGTGATAAGTGTCGTGATATTTTTGTTGATCAATCGATTGAGCTAGATGAAATAGAGGAATGTTTTAATACAGCATTGGATGAGTGGTGTGATTCGTTTGATGCTTACCCTGAGGCAAAAGCTCATCCTGAATGGAATCTTGCTTCGATGAAAGAAGGAACAGAGCTATCGATTGCTGATTTCTTTGAAGAGCTAAAAAAAATGCCAGCAGAGGAGAGTGTTAGAGAAGCAGAAGAAAGTGCGATGCTTATGAGAGAAGAAGTTCAAAAGACCATCAAAGTTATTTTAAAAAAACTGGATATTCCAGAAAGTCAGTTTGATAAGCAACGTGAGTCAGCTTTTGACTTATTTCGTAAGAAGGAAGGCAAACTTATGTTTCTTATCATGAAAGAAGAGAATGCTTTTTTAAATCTTAAGGGTGAGAGTGAGATGCTTAGTACGCCAAGAACACAATTGAAATTTGATATGTTCTCTGAGCGGCAAAAAGCGATTATGAAAAGTAAAACATCAATGCGTTTTTTAGATGAGTGCAAAGAGGATTTAGATGCGCTCGTGGTTTTTGATGCACGACTTACCTGCGCTATTGGTGCATATCTAAATATTGCCCCCATAGACCAAAAACAGGAAACTTTTAGAAAAGCAATTAAAGAGGCAACAGATGAATGCGTTGCACGCTATCAAAAAGAGGTTGCGCCAGACATATTAGATTATATTAAAGCAGTGTGTCTTGCTTTGGTTGGCGTGTTGGTTAGTATTGTTACGCTTCCTGTTGTATTTGCTTCTTCGCATTATCGAAGCCAATTAAAAGCTACGTTTTTTACAGATGTTTCGCCAAAGATGGTTGATACACCTGAATGTGACATGATTAAAGATGCGATGAAAGATTTTGAGAGTGCTTTGCCTCAGCCGTTTTAATCAATCATCCATGTTTTTACTCTTTCTTTCGGCGTTGAAGTCGGTACAATTCAGTACTGACTTTAAACCTGCCGAAACTTAAGAGTTTTAGTTCATATGACCGATTCGCGCTTTGTGCATTTAAGAGTACACACCGAGTTTTCTTTGGTGGATGGCATGGTGCGCATTAAACCGCTCATGCAAGCGGTTGTTGAGCGTGGCATGAATGCGGTTGCAGTCACTGATTTTTGTAATTTATTTGCCGTTTTAAAAACCTTTCAAGCAGCAATAAATGCCGGTGTTAAGCCGATTTTAGGGGCTGATTTGCCGTGTCACGATCCAGATAAACCAGGAGCGTTTACCTCTGTTGTATTGCTTTGTCAAAACATGACAGGCTACCGAAACTTAACGCGCTTGGTGTCAAGAGCTTATCTAGAAGGGCAGTATCAGGGTGAGCCTCGTATTCATTATGATTGGTTGTTTGGTGATGAAGGTACGGAGGGTCTCATTGCGCTCTCAGGGGCGCGTGCAGGTGAAGTAGGGCAAGCATTACTTGCAGATGATGAAGCTAAAGCAAGTACCATTGCAACACGCTGGGCTAAGCAGTTTCCGGATCGGTTTTATTTAGAGATACAACGGACAGGGCGACCAAACGAAGCCATTTATAATGAACGCGTGGTAAAGCTTGCAGATAGCTTAAACTTACCATTGGTTGCAACCAACGATGTTTGTTTTTTAGATCCCTTTGAATTTGAGGCACATGAAGCACGCGTATGCATTCATGATGGATATACATTGGCTGATAATCGACGTCCTAAAAAATACAGTGATAAGCAATCTTTACGTTCAGCAGATGCGATGTGTCTTTTATTTTCAGATTTGCCACAAGCGCTTGAAAATACGGTTGAAATTAGTAAACGGTGCACCGTTGATTTACCACTGGGTGAGGTGTATTTACCTAGCTTTCCTATGCCTGAAGGCTTTACAGAAAAAACCTATCTAACCCATCTAGCAGAGCAAGGTCTTGCAGCACGGATGGACAAAAAAGAGGTTTCAGAGGTCAGTGAAGCACATCAAGAGCGTCTTAAAATAGAGCTTAAAGTCATTCATGATATGGGATTCTCGGGTTATTTTTTGATTGTTGCTGATTTTATTCAGTGGGCAAAAAAAGAAGGGATTCCGGTTGGGCCAGGACGTGGTTCGGGTGCAGGTTCTTTGGTTGCTTATGTTTTACAAATTACAGATTTAGACCCATTACAATATGATTTACTGTTTGAGCGATTTTTAAATCCAGAACGGGTATCGATGCCTGACTTTGATATCGACTTTTGTATGGATGGACGCGATCGCGTGATTGATTATGTTGCGCGGCGTTATGGGCGAGAAAGTGTTTCACAGATTATTACCTTTGGCACCATGGCTGCAAAAGCTGTGATACGAGATGTAGGGCGAGTGCTTGGGCACCCTTACGGATTTGTAGATAAGTTAGCTAAGCTTATACCGTTTGAAATTGGTATGACGCTTAAAAAGGCAATGGAGCAAGAGGCTGAGCTTGAGCGGCTTTATACTGAAGAAGAAGAGGTTAAGAATTTAATCAATCTAGCTTTGTCGCTTGAAGGCATTACGCGAAATGCAGGAAAACATGCAGGGGGTGTTGTCATAGCGCCTTCGGCATTGACTGATTTTACAGCTGTATATTGTGAAGAAGGCTCAACGCAGCAGGTGAGTCAGTTAGATAAAGATGATGTTGAAGCTGCAGGCTTAGTTAAGTTTGACTTTTTGGGTTTGAAAACACTTACAATCATTGATTGTGCACTAAAAACAGTCAATGCAGTGCGCAAGCAAGAGAATTTAGACGCGATTCGCATTGAAGATATCCCGTTGGATGATGCTGAAACGCTTGCGTTACTGAATGCTTGTCAAACCACCTCGGTATTTCAGCTTGAGTCACGTGGTATGAAAGATTTAGTTCATCGTCTGCAACCTGATTCGTTTGAAGATATCATTGCATTGGTGGCATTGTATCGACCCGGTCCATTGCAGTCAGGAATGGTCGATGACTTTGTAGACCGAAAACATGGGCGTGCGCCATTGGTTTATTTGCACCCTGAGTTAGAACCTATTTTAAAGCCAACCTATGGCGTGATTTTATATCAAGAGCAGGTGATGCAAATTGCTCAGGTGCTGGCAAATTATACCTTAGGTGCTGCTGATTTATTAAGACGTGCCATGGGTAAGAAAAAGCCAGAAGAAATGGCAAAACAGCGTGAAATTTTTACACAAGGCACATTAGAGCGGGGGATTGATAAAAAAATCAGTACGGCAATCTTTGATTTAATGGAAAAATTTGCAGGGTATGGTTTTAATAAATCGCATTCGGCGGCATATGCTTTAGTGGCTTATCAAACGGCCTGGCTTAAAGCGCATTACCCCGCGGCATTTATGGCATCTGTTATTTCAGCAGATATGGATAATACAGATAAAGTTGATCTTTTAATTCGCGAATGTAAAAGCATGGCACTTGAGGTGCGCGCACCCTCTGTTCAGCAGAGTCAATATGAGTTTACGGCTTCAGAAAATGCGCTTATCTATGGTTTAGGTGCTATTAAAGGGGTTGGCGAAGGTGCTATTCAATCGATTTTAGATGCACGCTCACAAAATGGCGCTGCAAAAGACTTATTTGATTTTTGTTGTCAAATTGATTTAAGACGCGTTAATCGCCGTGTTCTAGATGCCTTAATTAAAAGTGGTGCTTTTGATGCCTGGGGCGTTGAACGTGCAACATTATCGGCATCACTGGAACAAGCGATGCAAAGAGGTGCTGAATTTAATGCGAATCAAAACATAGGGCAGGGTAATTTATTTGATTTATTTGGTGAAGAAGATGAAGCTGCCCCATATAATGAAGTGCGTCCGTGGTCTGCAAAACAGCGTTTAAATGGCGAGAAAGAAACACTTGGATTTTACTGGAGTGGACATCCAGTGCTTTCTTATCATCAAGAATTAGGCAGCTTATTGACACCTATTGCAGCATTAGGAACGAGCCTTGTTAAAAAAGTTCGCATTTGTGCTTTGGTACGTGGCCTTCGGCGCATCATGACCAAGCGTGGAAAACAACTTTTAATTTTGGCGTTAGAAGATGGGAGTGGTGTGATAGATGCTGTTGCATTTTCTGAAGTGGTTGATGCAGTAGAAACCCCTCCAGCTTCGGGAGACATTTTAATTTTAGACGCTGAAGTGGGGGAAGACAAATTTACAGGGGGTGTTAGATTAACGGTTACAGCCTTATATACAGTTCCTGAGGTACGTACACGGTTCTCGAAATATTTGTCACTTAATTTAACACCAAACGATTTAGAGCAGTTTGAACCTTTACGTACGTTACTGACCCAACATCCAGGAGAATGTGCAGTTCAAATTAATTATAAAAATGGTGAGGTAGAACAAACACTACCGCTTGCATCACATTTTTGTGTGCTTCCAGATGATCATTTACTGGATACTTTGACAGAGCTCTTGGAACCTGGATGCGTGAGTATTTGTTATTAAGTTAGGGTTGTAAATGACTTCCGCAGTATTGTTTTTGGCCTATTCTAAGAGGGTGATGCTGATCGTGTTGCTTCTTGTTTTGTTTTCTCACCACTTTCTGTTTCGTCTTTTGTGGATTTTTTAAAGGGGTTAATACCTGGTTTTCCATAACGTGGCTTAGGTCTAAATACAGTTAAATCTGAAACAACTTCATGAGTAGGTGCAGCCAAATTAGATTTTACGGGCGCGATTTCTTCTAAACAGTAAGTACGCAACCTATCTGCTACTTCAGCAGTAGGTGGACAAGTGGTAGGGAAAAATGTTTTAGCGATAGCCTGAACTGAGTTGGCGTAGTTTGGGTTAAATGGGCCAATACCCTGAATAGTGGGTCTAACAGTTGTTAATGAAGGATTAAAATTGACGTCAGTATTCCACTCGATACTTTTATATCGGGCTCCTTTAGGTAGCAATGTAGGATGTGCTTGATAAAAACTGTCTATTGGATCTAACAGATCTGTTCTATCATCAAAGTGAAGTAGGTCAAAAGGTTTGTTAATTCGGTTCATGATAAAGTGATGTAAAATATAGAGCGTCATGATTTTAGAGGTATCATCAAATAGTACGCTGTGACCTTCGTGAGCTGCCCCGTTAGGTTCAGTGACAAGTAATGATAGGCGTGAGCCAAGCTGATTTTGAACCGTTAATTCAGAGGGTCTCCAATCTTCGCGCCACTCCTTATAATCTTCAAACTCGTCAATACTGACTGACCAGGAACTTAAAAAAAGGTCGAGTTCATTGTCGTCATATTCAATCATTAAGTCGTTAGACCATGTTTGAAATTCTTTTTGTGTCAATTGTGAGATATCTCGACCAAATCTATCTTGAACCGGTATTGATTGGAAATCTCTTCTACTTGATATTTGGTGATAAACGGCTTGATTCATTTCTTTGAAAGTTGTCCCTATTTCAAGATGATTGAAGATATCGGATGTGAGCATGGTTATTCTTTTTACTGTAGGTGCATTTTCAAATAAAGTCTGTTGTAAACAAGTAGATAATGCTTGCGTAAATTCATTTAATAAAAGTGAACAACTAATAAGTTTGTTACCATGTCTTGCATAATGCATTCTTGCATTGTAATAATCAGTTGCTACAAATTGACGAAGTGAGCCAATTGCAATTGCAATGGTTTTGTATTGTGGGTGTTCTATACAATACTGAGTCATAAATTGAATGAGTTTATTGCGGGCTTTGAGCGTGTCTGTGCAGCCATCAAAATCTAGACTTAAAATGAGAGTCTCTGCGGTGTGATCAGCTTGGATTTCTTGTCGTTCTTGCATTAAATGCTCTTAAAAAAAACAGAGCGATCATTATACGGCACATATGAGAGCGTTGGCAACTTATTGTTTGATATAAAGAGCATCTAATAGGTATTAATCTTGTTTGAATTTTCTGGATTTTGAAGGGCTTTCATTTTGCGGATGATCTTCGTATATCGTTTGTGCATCAGGTAGTTTACTATCGATAACTTCACGCTGTATATGTATTGCCTGTAGGAAATAATTGATGATATCTTTTAGATATCGGTAAGGTTGTTCGTGCGCTTCTCGTTTATCAAAAATGCTTGCAAGTTTTCGGCTTGGGCAATTAATCTCGAGGTCGATTAATTTAATATCACTATCAGGCGTTAATAAATAAGTGGTTTTCGTTTCTGCATAATAAGGTTTTCCTCTTCTGCATACATGCTCTATGGGTTTGCCTTTGGGCGTCATATCACTCCATTTTTTATAGGTGTTTTCTTCAGTAATGATGAGGCCTTTATCAGTCCATTCAAAATTAATACGTCTTTCAGGGTCTTTTAATTTATATTTTGTGTCATTTTGAGCATTAATTGAAAGGTTGGTTGCATGAGGAAGGCCTGCTTGATGGAAATGTTTCATGGCAGCTTGAACCAAATGATTACGTTGTTCAACGTTTTTGACCTGATTGAATAAAGTCATTTCAAAAAAACGCTCTAAATTCTCTCGTCCTTCGGTTTGTCTTTCTCTTTCTTCGATGGTTGCTTGTTGTATTCGTTCTTCTTTTTCTTCTTCTGTTTCATCTTCTTTCTCTAAAGCTGCTTTGAGTCTACTGTTAATGGTTCTTTTCGGTAAAAACCCTGTGCCTTTAGTGAGTGTGGCTAGATTCTGGCCGTTAATATAATAAGGACAGGTTTCAGTAGCCGTTGCATATCTATCCCAGTCGGTGACAACTTGATTGATTTTTGATGTGGGCCCAGATGGTTGTGTATCACCACTACCATAGTTGATTATTTGGGTATTGCGATATTTAAAAGATTTAAAAACAGACATGTTAAGCCTCGTTTTTTATAATTTTCAGAATTAAAAGCTTTAATCTTATCGTAGTACATTTTAGATGAAACCGTTAAAGTGGAAAGATATGATGTAGTAGAAGCTTCATTTAGAGTAAGGATATTTATGGCTGAGTCTACACAATTGATTCAATGTGACATTGCTATTATTGGTGGTGGTGCAGGTGGATTAAGTTTAGCTGCAGGAGCTGTACAGTTAGGTGCAAAAGTGGTTTTAGTTGAATCAGGAAAAATGGGGGGAGATTGCCTCAATTATGGATGTGTACCCTCTAAGGCACTGCTTGAGGCTGCTAAATCAGTTGATTTGATAAAAGAGGCTAAACGATTTGGAGTGCATGCAGCATCAATTGACGTTAATTTTTTAGAGGTCATGCAACATGTAGAGGGTGTTGTGAATACATTGGCTGCACATGATTCGGTTGCGCGTTTTGAGGGGTTGGGGGTGCAGGTCATACAGGCTCCTGGTCGATTTGTTGATAAAAAAACACTGATAGCTGGTGAATTTACCATTCAGGCGAAGCGTTTTGTGGTAGCGACAGGGTCGTCTCCGTTTGTGCCACCGATTTCAGGTTTAGATACAGTGCAGTACGAAACCAACGAAACTATTTTTAACTTGAAAACATTGCCAAAACACTTAATTGTCATTGGTGGAGGCCCTATTGGATGTGAGTTAGCAGAAGCTTTTGCCATGTTAGGGGCAAAAGTAACGATTTTAGAAATGTTTAAATTATTACCTAAAGACGATGTTGATGCGGTAGCAATCTTACGAGAGCATTTATGCAAAAAAGGGATTGATATCTATGAAGGCATTCAAATTAAATCGCTTCAAGCTGCTTTAAAAGGGGAGTTTGGTGTTCAGATTGAGCAAGAGGGTAAATTAATAGAAATAAAAGGCACACATCTGCTTGTTTCAACTGGGCGTAGGGCTAATGTGGTTCATTTAGGGTTAGACAATGCGGGTGTTGTTTTTTCTGAGAAAGGGATAGAAGTGGATGCGCGTTTAAGGTCTAGTAATCAAAAGATTTATGCGATGGGAGATGTAGTAGGCCCTTACCAATTTACCCATATCGCTAATTATCATGCGGGTATTGTGTTACGTAATATTTTATTTAGATTGCCTGCTAAAGTAAATTATCAAGCCGTACCTTGGGTGACTTATACTTATCCGCAAATTGCACATGTTGGTTTGTTGCTAGAAGAAGCATTGAAAAAACCAGATATTGTGATAACCGAGGCCTCTTTTTCAGATAATGATAGAGCGGTTACCAGTGGAGAGACAAGCGGAAAAATTAAAGTCATTACAGATAAAAAAGGGTGTATCTTAGGGGTGACCATTACGGGTAAGGAGGCAGGTGAACTTATTTTGCCTTGGGTGATTGCAGTTCGTGAAAGAAAGTCTCTACGAACATTTACTGATACAATCGTGCCTTATCCAACGCGTAGTGAAATCAGTAAACGTGTATCTGGAGAATTTTATAAGCCACGGGTTTTTTCTAGTATAATGCGTCGTTTAGTTCGCATACTGTTGATGCTTGGTTAATGAATAAGGATTTTCATGGGTGATTTTAAGAATAGGAATAAGCGTAAACGATGGGCCTGGATAGGTATTCTTTTTTTCGGCGCAGTACTTGTATTTTTAGCTTGTGCGCGTGTGTATCTTTATAAACGTTATCATACAAAGCAAGACATGATGGTGTCGGTGAAAGAATTTACAGTTAAAGAATACCCTGATAACCCAGCCGTTTTAAGTAAACATCATGGTGAATATTCGCATCCTAAGGTAATGATTCATCAAAATAAAGAGAATAGTTTTGATTTAGTCTTTTTACCCGGCAATGATAAAAGTGCAAAAATTGTTTTTAAAAATATTGATATCGGTTTAATGACGCCCTCTGTTCCTAAATGGGTGAGAGATGATAAAGGTTTAACACGTATTGCTTTGACAGATAGGCAATGGAACCGGCAACAAGTGATTTTTAGTGCGGATGATGAGCATATTGAGGTAATAGGCGGCGATGGGGGCGAGAAGCAACTGTATCAGGTGCATCTTGCTAAAAATTGTCTAAATGCAGGCTTATGGGAAGTACTGTTATATAGTCAAGAGAATCATAAAAAAACCTTATTGTATCAGGGGTGGTTTACCTTTCCCTTAGGGCACTACAAGACAATTTTTAAGCAGAATACGGGTTTTTCTTATTGGCGGCATGCGCCTTATTTAGAACACTGGTTTACACCTGAATCGATTCAAGTTGATGTAGGGAAGCTTCGAGAAGTAGTTGATACTTATCCTTTAGTGTTAATGCAAGATATGGATGAGAAGATTGCGGTAGGTGGGGAACAAATTCATAAGAAAAAAAATATTGTCTCAAAAGAAAAGCTTGAAACATTTAAAGATTATATGAAAGAAGATATTTCGTTTTCGACTTTCTTGCCGCCGGGCATCTATCGAAAAAATGAACCATGGACACATGAGTACTGGCGTATTAATCATCCTATTTCTGCAGCGCTTAATGTGATTTACCCCTTTGTAAAGACCAAAAAACCATTGCAAGAACTTGTGATTGCTTATTCGGATGATAAGCCAAATAATAATAATGATTCCTATTTTTATTTGAGTGGATTTGATATGAGTCGTCTACCACGTCTTGATCCTAAACAGTATGCTCAAGGTCAATTGTTTTTGATGGGTATAGGGACGCCACCTCTTAAACAAAATTATAGGGCACTTTCAAAGCATCCACCTTCGATGAGCCCAGTGTTTTCTGTGTTGTTGAATGAGCGTGCGGAATGGATTAATCATCATGAAGCAGCGATTGATGGCGCGATTTTATTTATGGATAAATATAAATCAAATCGTTTGCATATGTATTTGGTTTCTTATGAACGGCATGCGGTGGTAGCACACTATGTGATGATTCTACCCGATGACTTTTTACGCCAAGAGCGCGAGTTATCATGAGAAATCCTTTTTTTGCAGTAATGCATAGGCTAAGATGAGTTTATGGTCGATTATTTTTTAGTGATTATGCGAAAACTCTTTCGATATCATGCGATGTTGCTTTTACTTTTGTCATCAGGACTATCTTTTGCTGAGATAGGTGCAGATATTAATACGAATGCAACAAGTGTGGTACCCAGTATTAATATTGACTCGGGCACTGATGAAAAAGCTTCAGCCATTGCTGAATTAGATGCGGTCAATCGAGCAGCACAAGCAAAAGCTTTGGAAACTGCAGAGAGAGTAGCCGAGGCTGAAAAAGTAAAAACAGAAGTAGAATCAGTGATTGGGCATGGTGGCCGAGGTGTTGTAGGATATCGTGATTTTTTCTACCCACAGTATCATGGCATGCGTTTAAGCTATTGTTCAAATGATCATAAAGTGTGTGGCTCTCAGCTCGCATCAAAATTTTGTGAAACAATGGGGTATAATAGAGCCTCTAAAGTAATGATTGATCATAATGTTGGACTCACACGTTATCTTGCAACAGATTTGCAATGCCAGGGTTGGAAGTGTGATGGATTTAAATTGATTGTTTGTGAAGAGAGTTTAAAAAAGGAACCCGTTCCTATTTATTATTATCGTCTGCAAGATTTTATGTTCCCTCGTTTCGAAAATTATCGGGTGGCTTGGTGTTACAAAGATAAAAGAGGATGTGGTAAGCGTGCGGCAGATGCTTTTTGTAGGCATCAAGGCTACCGGCGTTCAAAAGGGTATGAAAGATCAACAGAAGTCGCTGCGACGCGAACGGTTGGAAGCGGCGCATTGTGTTTCGGGCAGGCGTGCACAGGATTTAATCGCATCACCTGCTATCGTTGATATACGACCTATTCTTTAGGTGGCTCTTCAGCTTTAGGTTCCTCAGCTTTAGGTTCTTCAGCTTTAGGTTCTTCAGCTTTAGGTTCTTCAGCTTTGGCTTTAGCCGCTTTAGCTTTAGGCTTCTCCGCTTTAGATTCTTCAGCTTTAGGTTCTTCAGCGGTTTCTTTATGTTTTTCTTTGTAGGCACCCGCAATTTCAACAACGCTTTGTTTAACGTCTTTGAAAAGTTTTCCGAGCATACCGGTTACTTCTTTTACGTCGGGCAATTTGGATTTTAAATCGCTCATCTTAAGCTCCGTTTGTTTTATACTTCATCATTAAGTATAGCGTAAATTCTATTTTTTTTACTTTAAATATTTAAGACTATGTTAGAATGACCTATTTTTTGTTTGGGAACAATCCGTGGTAGATAAATCAAATGGTTATGGTGAGCTTGGGCAGGCTTCTTTAAGCGATGTTTCATATAACCCCAAGCGCTTGTTTGCGATACCACGTGAACCTAACAGGCAAGCTCTTTTACTTGATTCGAAGGCTTTACCTTTTGTAGGAGTAGATATTTGGAATCATTACGAAGTGTCATGGTTAAATCACCAAGGCAAACCATACGTTGCAATGGCGCGTATTATGTATGATTGTACTTCGCCCTATTTAATTGAATCTAAATCGTTAAAACTTTATTTTAATTCGCTCAATCAAACCTGTTTTGAATCGTTGGACGTGCTTAAAGCACATATTAAGGCTGATTTAAGTGCATCTCTTGAAACAGATGTTACGATTGATATTTGGTCTTCTAAATCTTGGCATGAGCGTTTGGTTCAATCGAGATTTTCAGGCTTTTGCGTAGATGATTTAGATGTTGCTTGCTCGGTGTATGAAGTAGATGCAACTTTACTTGAAGTACAAGAGGAGCGAGTTGAAGCAGTATTATGTTCTGATTTACTGCGTTCTAATTGTCCGGTAACCAATCAGCCAGACTGGGGAAGTGTTCAGGTATGTTATAAGGGACCGCATATTTTGCCGGAAAGTTTTTTGAAATATATTGTGTCTTATCGAAATCATCAAGGATTTCATGAACAATGTATTGAACACATTTTTGTAGATATTTTGAAACACTGTCATCCTGAAAGTTTAACCGTTTATGGACGTTATACCCGCAGAGGAGGGTTGGATATTAATCCTTATCGTTCAACTGAGGCGTTTCATTGGAATGATAGTATTTTTGAGCTCGATTTAATGCGTCAATAAAGGAAGTAATGGATGAAACCAGAAACAACATTTATTAATCAGCATCGTTTATGGCACTATGAAGCTTTTGGAGATACAACAGGGTTGGATCAGCAAACTTTGTCGGATTCTGTGGGGGGTTATTTACAGGTTAAAAATTGGTATTCAGCGCTGACTTGTTTAAATATATTGGAAGAGGTGGCTGTAAACATGAGCAGCACTGAAAAGGCAAAATGGCATTTTCAGCGTGCAAATTGTTTTATTGGTTTGTATCAGGAACAAAATCACGGATCTCAAAAAGAGATTTATGCTCGAGAAGCACAAAAACAATTAAATTGTGTGTTGCAGATAGAATCAGGTTTTCAGGTAGAAGAAAAGTATTCAATTAACTTTACGTCATGATAAATACATTAGCAGTAGGAAATTATCGGTCATTACTGAATCTAAAGGTTCCCTTGAAGCAGCTTAATGTGGTGACAGGCCAAAATGCGAGTGGAAAATCTAATTTATATCGTGCGTTAAGATTATTAGCCGAGACCGCACAAGGCGGGGTGATTAATGCTTTGGCCAAAGAAGGCGGCTTAGAATCAACTTTTTGGGCAGGACCTGAAAAAATATCGAAACAAATGCGTTATGGTGATGTTCCTGTGCAAGGAGGGCCACAACAAGCAAGAGCACGATTGCGACTAGGATTTTCAAATGATGATTTTGGATATGCTATCTCGCTCGGGCTTCCGACCCCATCCTTATCAACTTTTTCACTCGATCCTGAAATTAAGCAGGAATGTATTTGGGCTAAAAATACGTTTCGACCTGCAAGTGTGCTTGTTCGTCGTGAAGGAGCGGTTGTGAAAGTTCGTTCCAATCGAGGGTGGGAGGTTGTGACGCAACAGATGAAAACGTTTGATAGCTTGTTTACTCAAATCGCAGATCCTATCAAAGCACCTGAAGTGATTAAGCTACGAGAACAGATTCGAGGTTGGCGGTTTTACGATCATTTTCGCTCGGATATGGAAGCACCCGCAAGGCTTCCACAATTAGCGACACGAACGCCTGTTCTTCATCATGATGGCCGAGACTTAGCAGCTGCCCTACAAACAATTAAAGAGATTGGTGATGAGCAAGCATTGAATCAAGCCATTTCAGATGCTTTTCCTGGTGCTCGATTAAATGTTGTTGTGCAAGAAGGCGGACGTTTTGCCTTGGAATTTCATCAAGAGGGGTTATTGCGACCTTTAACCGGTTTGGAATTGTCTGATGGCACTTTGCGTTATTTGCTTTGGGTTGCGGCTCTTCTGACGCCGAGACCACCACCGTTAATGATTTTGAATGAACCTGAAACAAGCCTTCATCCAGACTTACTACCAGCTCTAGGACGTTTGATTATTTGTGCGGCGAAAACAACACAAGTATGGGTGGTGTCTCATGCAAACCGTTTGGTTGCAACGCTTGAGCGTTCACCATTATGTAATTCAATTGGATTAGAGAAAAATTTTGGTCAAACTGGAGTGATTGATCAAGGTATGTTAGATGAGCCTGCGTGGTGTTGGCCAGATAAAAGCAAGTAATCAAACAGCCCTCATCCGCCCTTTCGGGCACCTTCTGCTATGTGTGTTGTCAAGTTTTGGACAAAAAAATCCAGTCATGACAACACATGCTCTTATTAAACAGTCGAATGAGAACCGTACTTTTTATTTCACCGAGTTTAAATAGTAACCTTATAGGCCAATCT
>JAHZKF010000046.1 GCA_022600575.1 Gammaproteobacteria bacterium
AATTTCTGAATAGGTATAACCATCATCATAGGCTAATACGGATTTAATTCGATCACGTATACGGCCATCACGTTCTTTTTTATGTCGTTTCTGTAAGTCCGCACGTTCTTGTGCTGTAAATCTTCTGTCCATGCGCGTATTTGATCATAACCAGCTTAAATTCGCAACTTGATTGGTGATGGGTATATATCAATATAATTATCATACAATGACATACATGCCTCGTTAGGTTGATTGTTTAGGATTGTAAACGGGTGTCTCGCTAAAAGAACCCAAGCAACTATTCAAACGAATCGAGAGCAGGGCTAGAGTACCTTGATCCAGGCGGTTGTTTGCATAGGGAAGAAAACAGCCTCTTCCAAGGTTTTGCATCCAATTGTAAACACGCCTTAAACCATGAACAAAAAGTTGGCTTTAATTTTCGTGGGGCTCTCTTAGGGACAAGCCGCAGCACGAATGTTATTGACTTAAAATTTCAAAGCTGCTTTAACGCCGACACCATAAGCTTTATCTACCTTAGAAAATAAAGCAATTTGGCGTTCAGCAATATGCTGAGGCACACCTTGCATGGCGGCCGCAATGTTTGAATACAAACGGGCACGCTCTTTTTCATCAAACAAGTTAAATAAGTTTTGAACTTGGGTAAAATCATCGTTATTAAAACGATGCGAATATCTTTCTGCCTCTCCTTCTAATGCAAGAGGTGGTTCTTCAAGGACTTTATTTTCGACGGGCCCGCCAAAGCTATTGGGTTCATAATAAGCATCTGGGTTTTGAGTATTATTATCCTGAAAGCGCATCGCGCCATCTTTATGATAGGTATGCACTGGGCATTTAGGTGCATTTACAGGCAGTGCCTCATAATGCGTGCCAATACGATGTCTGTGTGCATCAGCATATGAAAAAAGTCGTCCTTGCAGCATTTTATCAGGTGAGAAACCAATACCAGGTACAATATTTGAAGGCGACATAGCAAGTTGTTCAATGTCTGAAAAATAATTATCAGGATTACGGTTAAGCTCCATCACGCCGACTTCGATGAGCGGAAAATCACCGTGTGGCCACACTTTGGTTAAATCAAAAGGGTTATAAGCAAAAGCTGCTGCCTCATCTTCTTGCATGACTTGGATATATAATTTCCACCTAGGATGATCGCCTGATTCAATACTGTTAAATAAATCTTCTTGTGTTGATTCTCGTGTTTGACCGACAACATTAGCTGCTTCAGCATTGGTCCAATGTTTATGGCCTTGTTCGGTTTTAAAGTGGAACTTTGTCCAAACACGCTTATTATCCGCATTAATCAAACTAAATGTATGTGAGCCATAGCCATTCATGTGTCTGACCGATTGCGGTAGACCTCTGTCTGAAAATAAAATGGTGACTTGATGCAAACTCTCGGGTGAAAGTGACCAAAAATCCCACATGGCAGTTGGGCTTCTTAAATTGGTTTTAGGGTGCCGTTTTTGTGTATGAATAAAATCTGGAAATTTATACGGGTCTCGTACAAAAAAAACAGGGGTGTTATTACCGACTAAATCCCAATTACCGGCTTCAGTATAAAACTTGACTGCAAAACCACGTACATCACGTTCTGCATCAGCGGCGCCTAACTCACCGGCAACCGTTGAAAAGCGTGTGATTATATTTGTTTTTTTACCGATTTTAGAAAAAATATCAGCACGCGTATATTGGGTAATATCATGGGTGACTGTAAACACCCCATGTGCACCCCAACCTTTGGCATGTACCACACGTTCAGGAATACGCTCTCTATTTTGGTGGGCTAGTTTTTCAATGAGTTTATAGTCTTCTATCAGCACCGGCCCATAGGGGCCTGCTGTTAAGCTGTTTTGGTTATCAGTAACAACATTACCCGCTGTAGTGGTTATTTTTTTGGTTTTATCTGACATCCGTTGTCTCCTGTTTTTTTAGTGGTGAATGAGGTTAATGGTTAATATGGTTTATCAAAATAGCATAACTAAGCAGTATAAAGTATGCGCTTAAAGTGAGCGTTAAAAAGTGAGGGGTTGTTTTGATGATTTGTCATTATATGCAACTCATACTATGGTTTACAATAATGAATCTACCGTTCCTCACAGGCTTCGACATTATCATTAATAGGAGTAAAGATAGATGAAAAACTCTGAATATTTTGATTATATGGGTCATGTAATTGAGGTAGGTTTTGGTCGTCCGACTGTAAATAAGTGTTGCTTCGTAGGTGATAACCGACCGATGTTCACTAGTAATATAGGTGGGTGTGTCGCGGTTATAACTTATAACCCTAATAATAACCAAGTTTCAATGGCTCATCTCATGATTAGCGAAACTGAATTACAGCAATATAAAGCATGGTTTGATGAACAAGAAATTGGAACTGACGGTATGGTACTTGCATTAGTCGGAGGATGTAATGAGCCGTTACCAGGAAGAAGTATTGAATCATCAAGAGCGCTTGTTTCTGAATTGAGGACATTTTTTGATGAAAAAAACATTTCTATTGATTACGAAGATTTATATGCAGAAGAAGGGTTCCGGAATAATAGAACTGCATCCATTCATCATGGCGTTCTTGAGATAGATACTGAGGTGTTTGAAGTGCATGGTTATGATAGGCTGGAAAAAAAACATCACGAGGTGGATTTAAACGGACTATCATCACAGGCGAAGTTGGTCCAGTCAAAAAGTACGCCGATAGAAGGGCCTAATATGACACACTCTTATTCAAACGAAGTAAAGCAATTGCGTGGTGGTACAGATATACCGAACGAGGAGCACGATGAAGAGCCGAAGCATCCTTAAACCGAACATTTTTTATGTCATCTCATCATCAAAAATACGTTTTTTACGTGCTGATTGATGTCGCTCACGTAATTCAATATCAATGTATTTGTCAGTAATGGCACTCGAACTATGACCTGCATCATCACGAACATGTTCACGTGGGCGAATTTTAACGTCATCTGAAATACCTGTATGCCGCAACCAATGTACGGTTGCTTCATGTAAGGTTTCAGCTTCTTCTGCTAAATTATCAGCATGTAATTGCGCTATGGCCGTATCAAATGCAAATTGCACTACATTTCGAACGTGATTAGTACTGGTAATCGGGCCACGACCTTTTTGTTTAGGTAACAGAGGAGAGTAATCAGCCGGTGAGGGAAGAGGCGATAAATTAAGATGTGTTCGCCATCGCTTAAGGGCTAAGAGCATGGCCTCGCTCACTGCAATTTGTCGTTCTTTATTGCCTTTTCCAACCGTTGTGAACCACCAGTTACCATCACCATCACGCGTAAAATGATTCATTTGAGGCGCCCAACGCGGGGTTGCTGTTAATTCTGATATTCTTAAATACATTGCATAGAGTGCGGACAAAATAAAGAGTGTACGCTCATGTTCTTGAGGAGATGTTTCTGCAAGTTTTTGTGTGTTTTCAACAACATATTGCCACTGAAGTTCAGACAGACGTCTAATTTTAATAGGCCCTTGTGTCTTACGAATAAAGCGGCTTTTTTGGCGAACCAAGGCAAATGGGTTGTTATGTACATGCTCTTCTTGTACCAAATACTGGTAAAAGCTGCTTAAAATGGCAAACAATTCTCGTAATGAACTTTGAGACAGTTCAAAGTTTTTAACTTCTGGGGTTTGCCCACGTCTGTGCGCTGCTTTAGAAACTGTGACAATAAATGGCCTCCAAGCAGGATTTGGAACACGCTCTGCGTTTTTTTCAATAAAACGTGCAGGTTTTGAAGTACCAATCCAAGGTTTGGGTGGTGCTTGAGAAAACTCAATAAATTGCTCGATGTCTTCACGATGTAAATCAGCTAAGCTTTTTTGAGCCACTAAAGTTGCCCAATGTAAAAAGCGTTCAACTTCTCGCCTGTAGCCATTAAATGTGCCCTGGCTGCCTTTGTAAGCCAATAAAAATTGTGCTGATATAACGATATCATCTAAATGATAGGCTTCATCAAGATAAGTCCAGGCACGTGTTTCTAATTGCTCTTCAAGGCAAACTAACGTATCAAAAAGTGGTTTTGGAGAGGAGGTATTTATCATAACCTCCTATCTTCCGGGATAACGCTTTAATCTGCAAGCATTACTCAGGGACAACTACATTTAAAATGCGTTTAAGGTTTTCTTTCTCCCCGCTTTTGGGGAGTCACTATGCTGTTATTGAGAGGATTAAAAAAAGGGGCGCTGCCCCTTTAAATCCCCGAGATATTTAAGAAGGGAATTTAAGCATAAAAAAGCGGCTTAAGCCGCTTCAAAA
>JAHZKF010000047.1 GCA_022600575.1 Gammaproteobacteria bacterium
ATAGCAGATTGGCCTATAAGGTTACTATTTAAACTCGGTGAAATAAAAAGTACGGTTCTCATTCGACTGTTTAATAAGAGCATGTGTTGTCATGACTGGATTTTTTTGTCCAAAACTTGACAACACACATAGCAGAAGGTGTTCGATAGGGCGGATGAGGGAAGAATTAAAGTAGTCAATCTTAACTGGATTACTCTAAAACCTAGTGCCTTACAATTTTAGATTGTTCAAGTAATTGATTAACATACAAATCATAATCAATCGCACCATAGTTTGAACCTATTTGCTGTGAAATACTGGCAAGCTGCTCTGGGTCAAGCGAACTAAGCTTTCCATCAATAGTTTGTTTTAACTCAACCACAACATAGCCTGAATCATCATCCAGTGATAATCCTGCGCGGCGCTTTGCATCAGACAAAGTAAATGCTAAGCGATTCACTTCGGCAGGGGCGAGGCTTGAATCACGTGTTGCTTGCGTTACCGTTTGCCAAGCTAAGTGATGTAGCAAAAACGGTGTATCATTGAGTGGATTACTTCCATCTGCATGCAATAACGTTTCACCTAATTTAGCCGCACTTTCTTGTGCTTTGACCTCGCGCAAACGCTTTTTAATATCAGACTTAACCATTTTAAGTGGCTTTTCCTGTGCTTTTAAGTGTTCATGCACACGCAATACAATCACGTTCTCTTCATCTAATTGAATTGGAGCACTATTATTACCCAAAGTTAAAACATCATGACTAAATGCAGCTTTAATCACTTCTGGCGATGAAGTAAGCGGTGTATCTCCTCCATCACGAGCAAAATGCTCTGTCTTTTCAATTGGTAAATGCAACGTTTCAGAAACAGATATAAGCGAATCAGGCGTTTGATAACTTTGATCTGATAAGGCTTCTAGAAGACGCGCATGTTCTGTCTCAGCATGCAAGGTGAGCCAATGCTCACGAACATCTGCTGCAACCTCAGAGAAAGACCTAACTGTGGTAGGCTCATAGGCAAGTAATTGAAAAACCTCATAACCTGCATCAGTTTTAATCGGGCCTAACAACTCACCTTCTGTGGTTAAATGAATCAGTTCCGCATCTAAATCTGACTCACCTGCAACAATCCAGGGTAACACCCCGACTTGAGTTGTAAGAGGCTTTTCAAGCGATGCCGCTTTAGTTCGCTTCTCAAACTCATTGGGAGACGCTTGTAATGTCTTATACAAGGCCTCTGCGCGTGCGCTCACAGCCTCTTTCTCATCTTTAGAGGCATCTGATGCCACTTTAAATAAAATATGACGTACATACCACCTTGCAGGCGCCATATAATTACTTTGATTATTTTCGTAATAAGTTTTCAAAGTAGCATCTGTAGGTTTAAAGCCTTCTCGAATGGTTGGCATTGATAATTTTATCATCTCAAGCTGCACTTGCTCTGGTGAGAGAAATTCATCGCTATGCTGATCATAATACGCTTTGATTTCAGCATCAGACACTTGGGCCCCTTTCGTAAAAACGCTTGATGGAATACGAACATAGCGATAATCACGTGTTTGGCCATACAAGCTAACAAACCTCTCTATTTCGTCAGGCAAGGCAAATGCTGTCCCCATAAAAGCAAACCGCTGCTGATTCAGTAACATGCCTTGACGTACTTCTTCTTGAAAAGACTGCGCCGTAAATAAAGCATTGCTTAGAGCTTGTTGGTAACGATCAGGAGAAAACTGACCATCTTTTTGAAACTGTGGAATTTGAAGAATGGCTGCATTCGCTTGTACCGCATCTAAACCAAAACCATATCGGTGTGCTGCGCGCGTATTCACCTGTGTTGCAATCATATCATCTAAAATTTGGCGCTTTAATTCTTTCTCGGCCCCATCCGTTACACCAGATGCTTCTTGTGCTTGACGCATACGACGATATTGAAGCTCAAAGGCCTGTTTTGAAATAGACTGACCATCCACTTCAGCCTCTACGGCTGAGGCATGATGTGCCTGAATATAGGAATCAACACCAAACAACGTAAACGTTAGCGCAACCACGCCGATGATAACCCAGGCTATAACGCCCTGAATACGCTCATTTAATTTTTGTAACATATCAGGCATTCCATATTAAAAAAAACGCGCCCTTGGGCGCGTAATGTTGGCGGAGTGGACGGGATTCGAACCCGCGACCCCCGGCGTGACAGGCCGGTATTCTAACCAACTGAACTACCACTCCTATTCGTGGTGGGTGCTGCAGGGATCGAACCTGCGACCCTCGCCTTGTAAGGGCGATGCTCTCCCAGCTGAGCTAAGCACCCGAAAACTTAATTTTCTTGAACTGCTTCTTTCAATAACTTACCCACTTTAAACTTAGCAACACGGGCAGCTCTAATTTGAATCGGTTTCCCAGTACGTGGGTCGCGTCCTATACGTGCAGCACGCTCACCAGTTGAAAACGAACCAAATCCTGTTAATACAACCTGATCGCCTGTTTTAAGCACATCGGTTACAGTTTCTGTAAAGGTCTCGAGCACACGAGCTGCATCAGCTTTTGTAACCCCAGAACGCTGAGAGATGGCATCTACCAATTCACTCTTATTCATAGCTTTCCCCTTTTGTTATGTTTCCCTTCAAATTCGAAGTTTAACCTTCGAAAAATCTACTGTAGCTTCGTCAATTACCTTCCTCTTCGAAGCCCCGCCATTCCTGGGCAACAACGACGAAAAATATAACGCTTATTGCGTGCGTTGTAAATCATTATTTCACATTTATTTAGTAGTATTTTTACTCACAATTGCTTTTGATGCTTTCTTTAAGGGCAAATTTGAACGAAATGGGTCTCTTTCAAGCGCAAACTTTAACACCTGTTCAATCGTCTTCACCGGGTGAACTTCAATTTTTTGTAAAACATCTTCAGGAATTTCAGTTAAATCTTTTTTGTTTTCCCAAGGAATTAAGACAAATTTAATACCACCTCGATGCGCTGCCAATAATTTTTCTTTAAGCCCACCAATCGGAAGCACTTGTCCACGAAGGGTTATTTCCCCTGTCATGGCAACCTCTGCACGAACCGGAATCTGGGTTAACACCGAAACCAATGCTGTACACATTGCAATGCCTGCGCTTGGTCCATCTTTTGGTGTTGCCCCTTCGGGTACATGTACATGGAAATCATGTTCATCGTAAAAAATTTCTGATAAATGCAGGGCTTTTGCTCGGCTTCTAACCACAGTCATTGCTGCATGAATCGATTCTTGCATCACCTCGCCCAATTGCCCTGTATGTAAGGTTTTACCTTTACCTGGCATCATTGTGGCTTCAATGGTAAGCAACTCGCCCCCCACACTCGTCCAGGCAAGGCCTGTAACTTGGCCTATCTGATCGCGCGACTCAGCAAGCCCATAACGATATTTTTTAACGCCTAAAAACTTCTCAACTTGTTTTGGTGTAATTTTAATTTTCTTCAGTCGTTTATGCGTCAAAATCTCTTTTACGACTTTTCGACAAATACTCGAGATTTCACGTTCTAAATTTCGAACACCTGCTTCACGCGTATAGTAATGAATAATTTCTTGAATCGATTCAGATGCAAACTGCAGCTCTTCTGGCTTTAAACCATTTTGCCGAAGTTGCTTTTCAATCAAATAATATTCAGCAATATGTACTTTTTCTTGATCGGTATACCCAGGCAGGCGAATCACTTCCATTCTATCAAGTAAAGGTGCTGGAATTTCTAACGAGTTCGCCGTCGCAATAAACATCACATCGCTTAAATCATAAGTCACTTCTAAATAGTGATCAGCAAATGTGTCATTCTGCTCTGGATCTAATACTTCTAGTAATGCAGATGCAGGATCTCCTCGAAAATCCATCGCCATTTTATCCACTTCATCTAACATAATCAGCGGATTCTTAACCCCTGCCTTACATAACTTTTGAATAATACGACCTGGCATTGAACCAATGTAAGTTCGACGATGCCCTCGAATTTCTGCTTCGTCTCGAACCCCTCCAAGCGCAATACGTACAAACGTACGTCCAGTCGCATTTGCAATCGACTGACCAAGCGATGTTTTACCCACCCCAGGTGGGCCAACCAAACACAAAATAGGACCTTTTAAACGCTTCACGCGCTGTTGTACTGCAAGATACTCAAGGATGCGTTCTTTAACCTTTTCTAAACCATAATGATCTTGATCAAGCATTGCTTCAGCTTTTTCCAGATCAAACCGTATACGATTACGTTTTTTCCAAGGAACAGCCAACATCCAATCGAGATAATTACGAATGACAGTCGCTTCAGCTGACATGGGCGGCATCAGTTTTAGTTTTTTAAATTCAGACTGTGCTTTTTCTTTAGCTTCTTTAGGCATACCCGCATCATCAATCGCTTTTTCTAATTGATCAAGCTCACTGCCTTCTTCACCCAACTCACCGAGTTCTTTTTGAATTGCTTTAATTTGTTCATTCAGATAATACTCACGCTGACTTTTTTCCATTTGCCGTTTAACGCGATTTCGAACACGCTTCTCAACCTGAAGCAAATCAATTTCACTTTCAATAAAAGCCATTAAACGATCAAGACGAACACCCACATCAAGCGTTTCAAGTAAGTGTTGTTTATCCTCAACTTTCAACGTAAGGTGTGCCGCGACAGTATCAGCTAGCCGACCTGGATCTTCAATACTTGTGAGCGAGCCCAATACTTCGGGCGGGATTTTTCGATTGAGTTTAATATACTGCTCAAACTGGGACATGAGCGAGCGCATCATGATCTCAAGTTCTGGTTGCTTAAAGGCTTCTGAACATTCTTCCACTTGTTCGCAAACAGCTGTCATAAACCCATCATGGTCAACTGCTTCACTATCCGCCTTTTTCTCATCAACACTTGGTAATGCTTGAATATATTTACTTGCATTGGCGCGCGCTTCTCCTTCCACCAATACTTTCACCGTGCCATCTGGCAGCTTTAAAAGCTGCAATAAACTCGACACCGTTCCCGTTGAAAACAAGTGACTTGGCTCAGGCGAGTCATCACTCGATTCTTTTTGTGCAACCAAAAAGATACGCTTATCATCTAGCATTGCGGCTTCTAAGGCGCGAATAGAACGTTCACGCCCCACAAAAAGTGGAATAACCATGCTAGGGTAAATAACCACATCCCTTAGTGGCAAAACTGGCAAATTTAAGGGCCCTAGCACTTCTGGTAATTTTACTTCTTTTTCTACTTGCTTATGCTCATCCGACTCATGTTCACTTGCCATGGTTTATGTCCCTTACTTCTCACCGCCCACTGCAACTTGTTTGTCTTCTTCGCCCCCATAAATTAAAACCGGCTCTTGTCCTTCACTGTCTGTTTTTTCATTCACTAAGACTTCAGTAACAGCCTCCAGAGACGGTAATTCATACATGGTATCTAATAAAATATTTTCAAGGATTGAGCGCAATCCACGTGCTCCAATTTTTCGAGCCAAGGCTTTTTTCGCAATCTCATGCAATGCCTCATCTTGAAATTCGAGTGCAGCACCTTCCATTTTAAACAGCGACTGAAACTGCTTAACCAAAGCATTTTTAGGTTTAGTTAAAATTTCAATCAGAGCATCTTCACCCAGTTCATGCAACGTCGCAACCACAGGCAAACGCCCTACAAACTCAGGAATCAATCCATATTTAACTAAATCTTCTGCTTCTAACCCTTCAAGTACTTTTTCAGGCGCAATATCAGCTTTCTCTTTTTTAAGCTCCGCTGAAAAACCAATACTTGATTTATCACTGCGTCCTCGAATCACTTTATCTAAATCAGCAAAAGCACCACCACAAATAAATAAAATATTAGAGGTATCAACTTGCAAAAATTCTTGTTGAGGATGCTTTCGTCCACCCTGTGGCGGAATAGAAGCTGTTGTCCCTTCTATCAGTTTTAACAAAGCCTGTTGCACACCTTCACCTGACACATCACGCGTAATAGAAGGGTTATCTGCTTTACGAGAAATTTTATCGATTTCATCAATATAAACGATCCCTCGTTCAGCTTTTTCTACATCATAATCACACTTTTGCAAAAGTTTCTGAATAATATTTTCAACATCTTCACCCACATAACCTGCTTCAGTTAAAGTGGTTGCATCTGCCATGGTGAATGGTACGTTTAACAAGCGTGCAAGTGTTTGCGCAAGCAACGTCTTACCTGAGCCTGTTGGCCCTATGAGTAAAACATTACTTTTGCCTAACTCAATATCATCTTCAGACTTCCGATGCATACGCTTATAATGGTTATACACCGCCACTGATAACACTTTTTTTGCATGCTGCTGACCAATCACATACTCATCTAAAAATGTCGCAATTTCTTTTGGAGTTGGTAAGGCAGTTTCTTTAACCTCTTCAGTTGCCGCCTGCTCTTCTCGCATGATGTCATTGCATAAATCAACACATTCATCACACACAAAAACCGAAGGACCGGCAATTAACTTTTTAACTTCATGCTGGCTCTTCCCACAAAAAGAACAATACAGCACTTTGTTTTCTTCACCACCTTCAGATTTACTCATTTAAACTTCCTCCAACGCCGCCGCATGCACCTCACGCCCATGAAGTACTGCATCGATCAAACCATATTTTTGAGCTGCTTCTGGGCTCATAAAATTATCACGCTCCGTATCTCGCATAATTTCATCAGGTGTTTTCTTAGAATGATGCCCCATAATACGATTCAGTTGCTCTCGAACCGCCAGTGTCTCTCGGGCATGAATTTCGATATCCGTTGCCTGCCCACGATAACCACCGAGCGGCTGGTGAATCATCACACGTGCATTAGGCAAACAAAAACGCTTACCAGGTGCTCCCGAACATAACAGCAACGCAGCTGCACTCGCAGCCTGTCCAATACACAAAGTACTCACTGCAGGCTTAATAAACTGCATGGTGTCATAAATCGCAAGTCCTGCCGTAACAGCACCACCTGGCGAATTAATATAAATTGAGATATCTTTTTCTGGATTTTCAGATTCCAAAAACAACAACTGTGCTACCACCAAATTGGCCATGTGGTCTTCCACTTCTCCTAAAAGAAAGATAATTCTTTCTTTTAGGAGCCGTGAATAAATATCATACGAGCGCTCGCCACGTGAAGTTTGCTCAACCACCATAGGCACAAGCCCACTGGCATTTCGAATCGCATCAAGCTGTCCGTACGTATCTATCATGCTGACTCTCCTGTGTCATTGTTATTTTCTTCTGCCAAGGCCTCTTCCGGTTTAGGTGGGTTCATGACAGCTTCGTAGTCCATATTTTTTTGTGTTACTTTTGCATTTTCAACCAGCTTTTCGGCTGCTTTTTCTTCAATAACCAACGCTTCAATTTCAGCCATACGTTTAGCATCATCACGATACCATGCCCGTACTTCTTCAGGGTCATCATATGCTTCAGCTGCTTTTTCAATCATGGCAGTAATACGCTCTTCTTCTGCTGTGATATCTTCTTTTTTAACATACTCTGCGAACAAAAGCCCTAAATGAACACGTCTATTTGCTCTGTCTTCAAATAAATTACGTGGAAAGTCAGGAATTTGCTCATCATCTGAATGCTCATGCCCAAACACTTGATGATAAAATTCATGTTTTAAATGCTTAATTTCTTCATCAACCAAGGTCAGAGGTAAATCAAAAGCATTCAATTCAAGAAAAGCATCAAAAATAGCTTCACGATTTAACTCATTCATTCGACGCTCAAGTGCACGTGCCATATGTAATTTAACGTCTTTTTTTAACGCCTCAACACCGCCTTCTTTTACATTTAACTTTTCTGCTAATTTTTCATCTAATTCAGGCAATACACCTTCTAAAATTTGATGAATGGTCAATTTAAAAGTTAATGTTTTACCGGCAAAGGCTGCATCATGCCAATCTACTGGGAAATCAACCGTATACTCACCAAGCTTATCTTTCTCAGCACCAATTAAAGCTGTCTCAAGGGCAGGTAAAATATCGCCTTTGCCTAAGATAATTTCAAAGTTACGTGCAACGCCCTGCTCACCGACAGGCTCATCTCCTTCAAATAAATCAAAGTCAACCATCAATTTATCGCCATCTTTGGCTTTTCGAGAGACTTCTGACCACTCTTTATGTTGCTCACGCAGTTTTTCAATAGTGGCATCAACGTCTTTATCTGTTACTTCAGCCTGAATCAGCTCAATTTCACTTTCACCCAAAGGTGTAATCTCAAACTCAGGAAATACTTCAAAAATAGCGGCGTAGCCAAAATCTTGGTTGGCTTCAATTGGGCCTGGATCAATGCGAGGAGAAGCCACAGGTGTTAACTCTTGTTCTTTTAAAGCATCATAAAGTGATGGTTGTAATAAGTCTCGAATCACATCAAGACGTACATCATCCGAATAGCGCTGCTTCACCAATTGCATCGGTGCTTTTCCCGGACGAAAACCATCCATCTTTGTACGGCCCGCCATATTTTTAAGACGCGAACTCACTTCACTTTCAATTTTTTCAGACGGAACCAAAATATTTATTTTACGTTCCAAACCTTCTAATACTTCAACAGAAACAGCCATCTTATCACCTCATTGGCAATTATTTTATCTTAAAAGTTGGTGCGAGAGGAGAGACTCGAACTCTCACAGGTTGCCCCACTGGATCCTAAATCCAGCGCGTCTACCAATTCCGCCACTCTCGCAAACAGGTGTGAATTATCGAACAGGAGGAGGTGTCTTGTAAAGGATTTATAGATAAAGAATGAATTAAATGGGGTGAACGATGGGGCTCGAACCCACGACCACCGGGATCACAACCCGGGGCTCTACCAACTGAGCTACGCCCACCATAATTATTCATGCTACATCAAAAACCCATACTACAACTACTTGACGTTTGGTACGCCCGGCAGGACTCGAACCTG